>CAZCHA010000035.1:2143-13629 GCA_964498175.1 uncultured bacterium | reverse complement strand
GCCCAATATGAAGTGTGATATTTTCAATCTTGGTGCCTTTGTCTTTTACTTTTTTAATGAGCCCATTCGTAAAATGGAGTCCCGCAGTTGGGGCAGCCACTGCACCACGTTCACTCGCATATATTGTTTGATACCTCTTTTTATCCACTGAATCAGCATCACGATCAATGTAGGGCGGAAGAGGAGATGTACCAATCCTATCGATAACCTTATGAAAATTATCGCCATCATATTCGAAACGAACCACACGACCGCCTGAAACCGTATTATCAATCACATCGCACATAAGTTTTGGCGTGAATACCAATTTATTCCCGATGCGAACTTTCCGCGCAGGTTTTACCATGACTTCCCAGAGATCATGTGCTAATTCACGGAGTAAAAAAACTTCCACTTTAGCAGCGGTACGGTCTTTCGTTGCAAAAAGCCGTGCAGGGAATACCTTTGTATTGTTAACCACAATAAGATCATTTTTTCGCATATAATCTGTGATATTCAGGAATTTTCTATGATCAATTTTCCCTGTATTACGGTTCACTACCATTAATCGTGAGAAATCTCGTCTTGTTTCCGGGTATTGGGCAATTAATTTTTTTGGTAGGCGATAATTGAAATCACCCAGTTTATACTTTTTCTTTTTATCGATCATTCAAATAACCTCGTTTGGTCTGTTGTTAATTCTTTTCCAAGTAAATTGTATGCTGCTTTCTGGGCAATGCGCCCCCGTGGTGTACGGTGCAAAAATCCTTCCTTGATTAAAAAGGGCTCATATACATCTTCTATGGTGATGGGATCTTCTCCTATGGCAACTGCCAACGATTTTACACCCACAGGACCACCATTAAATTTATCTATAATGACTTCCAGAATCTTCCGATCCATCTCATCAAGCCCTATATCATCTATGCCTAATTTTTCCAAGGATGCCTTGGCTACATTAATATTGATCTTGCCGGAAGCTTTGACCTGTGCAAAATCCCGAGACCTTCTCAATATACGGTTGGCAATCCGTGGAGTTCCACGGGCGCGTCGAGCTAGTTCCATGGCACCTTCATCATCAATATCTACTTCCAATATTTCGGCAGACCGATTAATTATGTGGAAAAGATCTTCTGTTTTATAATAATCTACACGAAGTACCACGCCAAAACGATCTCGCAAAGGTGAAGTGAGATTCCCCAATCGTGTGGTAGCACCAATGAGGGTAAATGGTTCAATCGTTAGTTGTACACTCCGAGCACTGGGTCCCTTATCTATCATAATATCAATAGAAAAATCTTCCATGGCAGAATAGAGATATTCTTCTACAACTGCATTAAGACGATGAATCTCATCAATGAAAAATACATCACGGTGACCTAAATTAGTTATCATTCCCGCCAAGTCACCAGCTCGTTCTACTACTGGTCCAGATGCTTGTTTTATATTAGATTTTAGTTCCTTGGAAACAATATTGGCGAGAGTGGTTTTTCCTAATCCAGGTGGGCCAAATAAAAGAACATGGTCCAAAGCATCTCCACGAGAATTAGATGCTTCAATGTAAAGTTTTAAATTATCCACCAATTCTTTCTGACCAATAAATTCATCAAATTGAGAGGGGCGAAGAGATTTTTCAACCACACTATCATCATCGAAAGGTGTTGGGTCTGTAATATGTATCTCAGTCATTAAGTAAAATGGATGTAAATCAGTTTAAAACTGACTCTAAAGATACAATCTCAAATTGCCGTCGTAAAGACAGAGAGGGAGAAAAGTTTGATTACTATAGTGTGAACCCTAATGGTAGACTCACTTTGGCGTAGATTCAGCATAAAATCAATACAATCATCAATAAGATTCTTTTACAATCTTCCAATGTTTGAAAAAGTGCTTTAATTCTGCAGGAGACCTCATGCCGCAAGTTCCTTTTTCCTTAAAATTTGTTTTAAAAATGATCCAGTATAAGAAGTTTTTACTGATGTAATCTCTTCCGGTGTGCCAGTAGCGAGGACAGTCCCGCCATCGTTACCACCTTCTGGTCCCAAATCGATGATCCAATCTGCGGTTTTGATCACATCCAAATTATGTTCAATTACCAAAACTGTATTTCCACGTTCCACTAAGCGCTGGAGCACATGCAAGAGCATTCTGATATCTTCGAAATGGAGGCCTGTAGTAGGCTCATCTAAAATGTAAAGTGTTTTTGCGGCAGATACTTTAGAAAGTTCCGTAGCCAATTTTACCCGCTGTGCTTCTCCACCGGAAAGTGTTGTGGCTTGCTGCCCCAAATGGATATAGCCCAGTCCCACATCATTTAATGTATGGAGTTTTTTATGGATAGATGGAACATTTTTAAAAAACTCCAACGCTTCAGATACTGGCATACCCAACACTTCAGCGATGGATTTACCTCTGTATTTCACTTCCAATGTTTCTCGGTTATATCGTTTTCCTGCACAAATTTCACAGGTAACATACACATCCGGAAGAAAATTCATTTCAATCTTAATAATGCCATCGCCTTCACAGGATTCACAGCGACCACCTTTTACGTTAAATGAAAAACGACCAGGTTTATAACCTCGAATTTTAGATTCTGGTAATTTGGCAAACATATCACGAATGAATGTGAAAACACCCGTATAAGTTGCAGGATTGGATCTCGGCGTCCTACCTATAGGTTTTTGGTCAATATCCACCACCTTATCAAGAAACTTCGCTCCTGTGATGGAATCAAATTCCAATGGGTAAGCACGTGCCTTGTTTAATTCTTTCGCTAAAGCAGGAAATAGAGTCTCATTTACCAACGAACTTTTGCCACTTCCGGATACACCGGTCACAGCAATAAATCTGCCCAATGGAAAATCTACATCAATAGATTTTAAATTATTTCCTGTAGCGCCTTTGATTGATAATTGTTTTGAGCTTCCATTTCGGCGGATCTTTGGAATACGAATTTCTTTTTTACCGGAAAGATATTTACCTGTAAGTGACTTATTGGATTTTAATAATTGCTTGGGGGTGCCTGCAAAAGTGATTTCTCCGCCATGTTTGCCCGCACTTGGCCCTAAATCAATAACATAATCAGCAGCTTCTATCGTTTCTTTATCGTGCTCTACAACCAGAATGGAATTCCCAATATCCCGAAGTGATTTTAAGGTATCCAGCAGCCGATTATTGTCTCGTGGGTGGAGGCCGATGGATGGTTCATCCAAAATATATAGGACGCCCATTAATTGGGAGCCAATCTGTGTGGCAAGTCGAATTCGTTGGGATTCTCCCCCCGATAAAGTGGTCGCTGAGCGATCTAAGGTAAGATAACTTAATCCTACATTGACCAAAAAACTCAATCGCTGACAAATCTCTTTCAGGATCTGATCAGCGATAGCATGTTCCATTTTGGTGAGATTTACATTTTGAAAAAAGACATTTAAATCCCGAATAGACATGGAGGACACATGGCCAATATTTTTCTCATTAATCATGACTCCAAGTGTTTCCTTTCGGAGCCTAGCTCCTTTACAATCAGAACAAGGACGCATACTCATAAATTGTTCAATCCATTCGCGAATACCAGAAGATTTAGTTTGGGTATATCGGCGCATTAAATTCGGAATAGCCCCTTCCCAGCCTCCGGAATAAGTGCCACTCCAACGTTCGGAACTGTAGTCCATTTTAAATTTTTTATCTCCAGTACCGTATAGCAACATTTGACGAACATGAGGATCCATCTTAATCCATTGCGTGGTAAAATTGAATTCGTAATGACGGGAGAGACTTTTAAGGATACTGCCATACCAGTTCCCTCGTGGTTGTTCTCCCAACGATGCAATGGCGCCCTGAATGAGACTTTTGGATTTATCCGGCACGATCAAATTAGGATCTACTTCCATATGAGACCCCAGTCCATCACATTTTGGGCAGGCACCATAAGGAGAATTAAATGAGAACATTCTCGGCACCATTTCTTCCATGGAGACCTCACATTTGGGGCAGGCAAAATGTTCAGAAAATAAATGTTCTTTATTTGGTAATTCATTGACCAAAATTAGCCCACTGCCAATCTTCAGTGCTAATTCAATGGATTCAGTCAAGCGCTCATGTATGTCTTTCTTCATTATGAGCCGATCCACTACAACCTCGATGGTATGTTTTTTATTTTTATTTAGAATAAGCTTATCATCTACAGACATTACATCACCATCTACTCGAACACGTAGGAAACCTTCTCTCCTAATCTCATCAAAAACACCTTTATGTTTTCCTTTACGCCCGCGAATGAGAGGGGCTAAAATATGCAATTTGGTTCCAGATTTGAATTTGCTTATTGTGTCGACGATTTGTTGAACTGTTTGTTTTTGAATCGGTTTGCTACATTGCCAACAATGGGGTAATCCAATATGGGCATACAGCAGTCGAAGATAATCATGGATTTCCGTTACAGTACCAACAGTGGACCTTGGATTTCGGGCTGTGGCTTTCTGTTCGATGGAAATGGCAGGAGATAACCCTTCAATGCCATCCATATCCGGTTTTTCCATGAGGCCTAAAAATTGCCGAGCATAAGATGAGAGTGATTCTACATACCTCCTCTGACCTTCTGCATAGATCGTATCAAACGCGAGAGATGATTTTCCCGATCCGGATAAACCAGTAATCACTACCAGCTTATCCCTAGGTATTTCTACATTGATATCTTTAAGATTATGCTGGCGTGCGCCTTTGACTATGATCTTATCAGTGGGATTTGGCATTCCAGTTTACACCTATTAATTCGAAATAATTTTGCACATCCCGGAATTTACAGACTGTTGATTCAGCAACCCAAAGACGATTTACTTTTTTTCCATAACTTTATTAGATGTAATAATGGGATACCAAGTCATTAATGAGATTCATTTCGAGGAAGAAATCCCTAAAATAGTTATAAAATTTCCTGGGATGAATACGATAACCTTTAACCCCCTTTACATTTGTTTGAACCTCAATTCTATAATTAGGAAATCGATGAATTTTGTTTTCATTTACTTGACACGGAATTTCAGAATTGGTACTTTGAGCCATGGGTTCTTTAACAAACCAAATCCTTATCTCAATGCCCCACATGGCAGATCCCTATTTTGCCAAAGCTGTGGTTTATGTTTGTGAGCATAACAAGGAAGGTGCCATGGGTATGATAATCAATAAGCAATTTAAGGCACTAGACTTAAAAGAACTTTTTGAGAAACTCTATATCGGTGATGAAACCATTCATTCTTTAGTAAATGATATTTTTTTTGGTGGTCCTGTGCTATTAGAACGAGGAATTGTGCTTCATGATTCCGCCTATAAATCTGAAGGCACAATCAATATCTCCGACCATATTTCCATGACTAGTCAACAACATGTTTTAAAAGAACTGCAACGTAGGCCGGATATTCCGTTCAAATTATTGTTGGGACATTCCGGATGGTCGCAGGGACAATTGGAAAGGGAAATTGAAAACGGTGATTGGCTCATGCAAAACACCACGCGAGATTTTATTTTTAATGTTAATCCAGAACAAATGTGGCAACAAGCAATCGGGGCTCTGGGTATGGATCTTGGAACTTCCCCGGGTATAAGCGGGCAAGCCTAGTCTAATTTTTAACGCATTAATGCTTGAATCGTTGCATTTGATTCAGCCAATCGATCACTCAATAATTTTACAACATAGGTATGTAGCTCACTGGCCTTGTGAGGAGCATCCTGATTTAATTCATAGAATTTTTTCTTAGATAAATAATAGATCTGGCATGGTTCATCAGTTACCACAGAGGCAGACGCTTTTGAGCCGAGGTAAAGGCTCACCTCCCCTACTACAGTTCCTTCGCCCATTGATTTTAAACGAATTTCATTCCTTCCACCTGTATCTAGAAAAACAGAAATCTGTCCGGAATCAATAAAGTAGATACCGCCCGGGTCTTGTCCCTGCTCAATAATTCGATATCCTGCCTCTTCTTCTCGGTATTCAAAAAAATCTGCTACCTGTCGAAATTTGTCCTTAAAAGATTCGGTACTTGAGAGGTGGTCATCCTTTCCTTCCAACTCAAGGGTTTCTTGAATGATAGATTCTTCGCACCATTCCAAACCATGATCAAGATCAGTGAATGAATTAAATATGTCTAAATCTTCTGATAAAAGATTTTCCGTCTTAAATTGGTTATGAACATCATCACTCATGCCGCACAGCAAAACCCGGAATTCATTTTTCTCAGCCATAATCTGCAATTTATTAAAACTGTTCACTGCAGAAGAGTCAACGCCAGTCACTTGCCGAAAATCAAATACCAGGAATGACATGTCTATAATGGGGTTTGATTCGATTCGTTTCTGCACTCGTTCAAGAATCTGGTTGGCCGTGCCAAAAAAAACAAAACCCTGTAGCGGAAGGATAAAAATTTTATCACCATTTTCCTCAAGTATTTTCTTCATCTGATCTGATCGACCGACATTACTGCTATAAGTTTTTCCCGATAGTTCGTATTTGATTACTTCTACTTTTGAATATTTGATTACAAATAAAGCAATGGACATGAGCAGGCCAATGACGATCCCTTCTAAAAATCCAACAGTCGCGATAACAACCAAGATGAGAACAATAACAAGATAGTCCATTTTCTGGAGCCGTTTCCAAGTATCTACTAACCATTCCATTAAAAAGTCCAAACCAAGGTTCAGGAGCAATCCACCTAGGATCACCTTGGGAAAAATGGAAATCACTTTGGCGCCAAAAATGAGAGTAATACCGCAAAGGATTGCCACTATGATATTGGATAATCGGGTCCGGGCTCCAATATTGTAAGCCATAGAAGTTTCACTTAGGGTAATATATCCGGGTGGAGTTCCTGCTAATCCTGCCAGAATATTTCCATAACCGGTTAATCGTAATTCCTTGTCCAAGTCAAAATCTTCTTTAACAACTAATTCAAGTCCACTGTAATTAAACAGAATGGAGATGGCATTCAACACCATCATGGTGGCAATGGCAGGGAGATAGGATAAAAATAGGTCCAAGCGAAAATCCAATACATAAGGTAACGGTGTACCGGGGAAAAGTCCACCTTCAGGGAAAGGGCCCAATAAAAATCCGCCTGTTTCCAGATCATTAAATGAAAATCCTTGGGAAGATGTAATACCATAGAATAAAAGGATGCTTCCTGTTAAGATTCCTGGGGTCAATAAATAATGACTGCTTCGCCGACTGGCCAGCAAAAGTGCAACTGCAAAAACTAAGCCCGGTACCCACTGGATTAATACATCCGAATTCAAGAAATAAAATGTATTGGACAAGGTCAAATCCATATCTGTCATCATGCTAAAAGAAAATTTGACAATGAGCCAACCGGTTCCAGCCATGAATCCGCCTACTACGGGAAAGGGAATGAAACGGACTAATTTCCCTAATCGAAAACGGCCCAATATCCAAAAGAAAATCCCAACCATAATGGATGTGACACCAATGGCAACAAAAATAAATTGATAAACATCCTCTGCGGAAAGCTGATCCCCGATCCCTGTGCTAATTGTAATAGCCATCAAGGCGAGAATAGCGATGGGAATATCCTGAGGCGCAATCAGAATCAACGGATATGTTGCTGTAAACGCAGAAAAAAGGGCAAATATGATAGACCCCACCAGTAAAATTCCAATTCCTTGAGGCAGGTAGGCTGCCAAGGGGCCCGTAAAGATCAGGGCTGCCAAAGACATAGCAGACACAATAAAAATAATACCATTAATAGTGCCTGCAATTAGACTCGGCAGTAAATTTTCTTTGTAGTTTACGGTCATTCCATTATGCTGTAGGTTAACTAGAATATAGAGAACATTTTAATTTCTTTGGATCATAATTATTATGTCACCCAATAATCAAATAAATGAACTAACGCGTCTATTTAAAGAAAACACCCATGATGAAAATGCGGTGCACATGGCCCAATATATGAAAGGTCATTTCCCTTTTTTTGGCATCAAAAGTACCTTGAGACGAGACCTCCAGAGGGAATGGTGGCAAGGACATTCAATCCATTCTGAAAATGAGCTTCGATCGATTATTGCAACCTTGTGGGTATTGGACAAAAGGGAATATCAATATGTTGGGCTTGATTTGGGGAAGCGGTACAAAAAATATTTTACACCGGAATCTATTCCCTTTATCCAAAAATTGATAACAACAAAATCTTGGTGGGATACGGTGGATGCCATCGCCAGCCACATGGCTGGAACAATTGTTTTCAATTATCCGGAAACGGTTACAATCATGGATGAATGGATCGACCATGAGAATATGTGGATTCGCCGAACAGCCATTTTACATCAATTGAATTTTAAGGACAGAACAGACCCAAAACGGCTTTTTGATTATTGTAAAAAACGGATGAATGAGCCTGGCCTCTTTATCCGGAAAGCCATTGGTTGGGCATTGCGTCAATATTCTTATGTGGATGCATCCGCTGTGATCCAGTTTGTAAAAACATATGAATCTGAGTTAAGCACCTTGAGTAAATCGGAAGCATTGAAAGCTCTGAAACGGGGAGGAAAGATCTAAAGTGTTGTCATTTCAGATAAAATATTTTTTATATTTCCATCCCTTTTAATCTCCTCCTTTAAAAGGATGCGACGAATCAAAATAATTATTTGAGAAAAACTAATCTTGGAGTGGTTTAATAGAATATCCCAAGATGCCGGCTCTTCGCCCAGTATTACAATTCTTCCTTAAATTCTAATTGGAACCAAACCCATATTAATGTGTTAATCTATTAATCTAAAACGAGGGAAAAACCATGTTTAAAACGCTCTTATCTCTGCTGCTTGTCTTCTCCATTGGATGGGCTGAAGGGAAAAAAGAAAAGTCCATTGTAAAGAAAAAAGTTGTCATGATCACATCTGATGATGAACAGGAAACCAAAGATATCAATGTGGAAACCAATATAGATGGTGAAACACTAAACCTGGTCATTACAGTAAATGGTGATAAAAAAGAATTTGAAGTTCCCCTAGGCAATGAAGATGCCATGGAATCTCTTGAAAAAGAATTGGAAGAAATGGATCTGGAAATCAACATAGCGCAATTCATGGGGCACAGGAATGACCATGACAAAGAAAAGCATGACTACATGCGAATGATGCGCTGGCACGACCCGGAAAAAGGCAGTGGATATCTCGGTGTTCAAATTCAAAGATTAGACGGTCAGCTCGCTGATTATTTTGGTGCAAAAGATGGCGGTGTTCTTGTTACAGAAGTGATTGAGGGTAGCCCTGCAGAAAAGGCGGGCATGAAAGCGGGAGATGTGATCTTAAGCGTGGCAGGCGAAGAAGTTGAAGATGCAAGTGACTTAGTTGAAGAAATCCGTGGACATACACCTGAATCAAAGGTGGAGCTCAACGTTGTTCGGAAAAACCGAAAACGGAAAATGAAAGTCACTTTGGGTGAAGCACCACGCACATTTGATATGGGATTTGGCCCGGGAAAAAATATGATGTTCTTTGGTAATGGCCACGATCTTGATGATGAAGATTTGGATGTGTTTTTTAATATGGATCATGACGGTCCCCATAAAATGATGAAAAAATTCAAACTCCATGATAGTGATGACAATATTGGTGAACTATGGCATGAATTGAAAAAACTCCGGGAAGAAGTAGAAAAATTGAAAAAAGATTCCTAAATCAGGCAGTCTTTATTTTAAAAAGCCCTCTGGTTCCTGAGTTTGTCGAAGGACGGGGGGCTTTTTTGTTTTGTCATTCCGGATATCCTGCATCGTCCTGTATGACACTCTAAATAATCCACAATAAAGTTCAAATCTTCCCCTAATTTTAATGATGCGAAAAATACTCCCACCGCTAGCTGTTATTTTTGCGGCCCTTCTATGGAGCGCGGATGGATTCTTAAGACAGGAGCTTTATTCCATATCATCTTTTTTGGTAGTGACTCTCGAACATGCATTTGGAGCGCTTCTGTTTTTACCATTTCTTATCAAAACGTGGCCGGAGATAAAAAAACTGGGGCAGCGTGGTTGGATCTCTGTATTATGGATCTCTATCTGCGGTGGAATTTTAGGGACATACTTTTACACGAAAGCATTGAGCTATATAGACTATATTGATCTGTCGGTGGTTGTGCTTTTACAGAAACTCCAACCGATTTTTGCCATTTCCCTTGCAGCCATAATTTTAAAAGAGAAACTAACCCAGAGATTTATTGGCTTGGCTCTGGTGGCCATGTTAGGTGCCTATCTTGTCACCTTTGGAACCACATCTATTGCAGACTGGGATGATAAAACACTCATTGCAGCACTCCTTGCAACATTGGCCGCATTCAGTTGGGGGAGCTCCACCGTTCTTGGAAAACATGCGTTGAATCGATTACCCTTTACTGCTGTTACTGCACTGCGATTATCTTTAACAGCTGTATTCGCTCTCATCATTTTCACTGTTACATCGGATGGTTTTGGAACACTAGATCTCACAACTCATCAATGGCGGAATTTGGTTATTATTGTCATGTCTACCGGAGCTGTGGCACTTTTCATTTATTATTTTGGGCTCAAGCATATGCAAGCATCCCATGCAACAGTTTATGAATTAACATGGCCCCTGTCTGCTGTTTTTCTTGATTGGATTATTCGGGGTCATATGTTGGGATTCGCACAAATTATCGGTGCAATTCTGCTTCTGGGATCTATGATTCTTCTCACCCAGGAAGAGACCTATGGCTGAGTTAACTCTCAAAGAGCATAATCACAATTTAAAATATAATCTTGTTCATGAATTCTGTTGGGGATTCGGTATCGCATTCCATACGCTTTATGCAGTTGTGCCATTATTTTTAAGGGAATTGGGTGCACCAGAAAGTATTTCTGTTTCCACTGCGGGGTTATTTTCGATTCTTATTGCATTACCAACTTTAATTATTGCGACTCTTGGGAGAAATATCCGCAATATCAAAAAAGCTGTTATTCAAGTACACATAATTATTCTAATGGTAGCTTTTGCCATGGGATTCACATTTACTATTCTGGATCCTAAACAAATACAAACTGCTTGGAAAATATATTTTTCTTATTTCATATTGTATTCTTTGTCGATTGGTATCATTATACCTATTTGGGCTGAATTTTTAAATCAGTCCACTTTGAAATCAGAACGAGGAAAATTTTTTGGGTTAGGATTCGCCCTTAACAGTGTGGGCAGTTTTGCAGGTGGAGTCATCTTAAGATTTTTATTATCCAGCAACATACCATTCCCCAGAAATTTTGGAATTGGGTTTTTTATACTATTTATAAGTCTAGCCATTGGCACGTTTTTGTTTTTGTTTTTCCGCGTCAAATCACCAAAGAAAGAACACCGCCACAAAACAGTTAAAGATTTTTTAACTGAAACAAAATCCATTGTGGTTGGCCATAAAAATTTCCAAAAATACATTCTATCCCGTATCCTCTTCGCTGCACATTTACCGGGATTGGGACTTTATGCAATTTATTGTCAGG
>CAZCHA010000035.1:0-2043 GCA_964498175.1 uncultured bacterium | reverse complement strand
ATCCTCTTCGCTGCACATTTACCGGGATTGGGACTTTATGCAATTTATTGTCAGGATAAATTCAATTTTGATGTGAGTCAAGCCGGAATCTTTACAATCCTGAATGTGATAGCCTCTGGCTTTACCAGTTATGTTGTAGGAATATTAGGAGATAAAATGGGTCATAAATCTGGAATGATGGTTGCCTATCTGGCCCACTTCACAGCAGTATTCCTTGCTATTTTTTCACAGAATATGTTATGGGTTTATGCGGTTTTTATGGCCATTGGTGCAGGTCAAGGTGCTTTTATGCCCTCGGCCATGAATCTTATCTATGATTTTGCTGAAGAGCGAGATACCAAAACATACATGGCTTTAGTGGATACCATGCTTGCACCATTTGTTTTGATTTATATTGTGGGCATCGGCTATATGGTTCGGTTTGGTAATTATACCTTGTCACTTTATATTATCGGCGCGAGTCTTTTTTTAGGTATGGCAATACTCTATTTTGTCGTTTATGATCCAAAACAGTCCTCAGAACATGCATTTAATGTTGATGGATTTTCTTCTTGATTTTCCACCACCTAATACTAAAAATTCTCGTTCTATTATGATTGATTATATATCCCGACCCTGCCGATTACTCTTGCCTGCCTTTTTGGCTCTGATGATTAGCGCATGCCAGGAAGACCCTTCGCGCCATTTGAATCTTGGAAATTGGTATCTTCAAAAAGGGCTTTTAGATGAAGCCATCATGGAATATCGTGAAGTTTCCCGTCTTTATTCAGGTGATCCGAGCCAACTTGCTCGAGATGAATTCCAAATTTTGGGAAAAGCCCACTTTAAGCTTGCCATCGCTTATACAAAAAAAGGGTGGTGGGCCTATGCTTTGAATGAGGCAAAACGAAGTTTTGATATCACACCCAATAAGGATTGTCATGATCTTGTTGGGCTTATTGAAACAAAGATCGCTCAGGGTATTGACTCCTAATTCAGGAGTTCTTCGATAGCTCTTTTTCTACAAAAATCCACCCCATAAACACCACAAACCCAACGGCCCATCCACCAATGATCTGGTGGGGCATGTGAACACCTAGATAAATTCTTGAAAATCCCACCATGAAAATCATTACTGAAGCTGATATAATTCTATTATAATGGTGTCCGAACCAGCCCCACACTACCATAGCCATTTGTGCATGGCCACTTGGAAACCCAAATCCTGAAACTGAAACAAGGTGTAATTCTTCCGGCGGGCGGGCTAAGGCAAATCCTTCTTTTAGGCATTTCATTATGATTGCTGATAAAATAATAATGCCAAGAAATGATAGCCAATCTTTTCGATTTAAATAGAAAAATGATATTATAAGATAAATTGGATAAGCGGTGCCATTTCCCAATAGCGTTATGCCTTTCATGAGGAAAAGGATAATTGGAAAATCGAATTGTTGTAGGAATTGAATTAATTCCATAGTGAAAAAAATACATAACCTTTCAAAAGATATCCTTTGTTAGGTTTGATAACCATCAGAAAGAACCGGAACGGGACTCCCCCCCATCACAATAAATGATTGAACAATTGATGAAGTCTGCTTCCGGCTGTAAAAGCATTGAAATGGTTCCTGCCACATCTTCCGGTGTGGTTGTGCGGCGCATGGGATTCCGTTTCTTAGTGTTTTCGATCCATGTTTCCCATCCCTCCGTAATTTTTGTTAAGGCGCGGGTTGGTGTAACGCCAGCCTGGACTGCGTTAGCAGTAATTCCAAATTGCCCTAACTCCCATCCAATTTGACGGATAATAGCTTCCATAGCAACTTTTGCCACACTAACAGGACCATATCCTTCCATGGCTACATAATTTCCCTCGCTAGTGAGACCCATGACACGTGAACCGTTTGCCAGAAGGCCTTCCGCATATAGCTTTTGAGTCCAATACAGTAGAGCATTCCCCATAACATGAACCGTCATATCCATTTGTCGTTGGGTGACAGGCTTTTTACCAAATAAATTGGTGGTGGTACCGAATGCAATAGAATGAAGGAGAAGTTTAACTGGTTCTCC
>CAZCHA010000034.1:0-14226 GCA_964498175.1 uncultured bacterium | reverse complement strand
AAGCTAAAGAAAAAGCAAAATCTTTTATGGGTACAGATTTTATTTATGAAGACTTGGAAAGTAGAAAGACTGGGCAAGATTCTCTAGTATTGCTCAGCACGGAAAATTTAAATGGTCAATCGTGTCAGGTTATTATAGCGTTTCCCAAAAACGAGAGTGCATACTATTCTCGAAAAATTTGGATAAATTCCCTAAATTGGAGAATTCTAAAGATTGAATATTATTCTCAAAAATCTATCAAACAAAAAACACTGACTATTTCAGAATTCATCGAAAAAAATGGATTCGTATTACCTACAAAAATGGTTATGAAAAAATCAAATGGTAATAAAACCATTATGAGAATTAATAACTATAAACCCAATGTTGGTCTAAAAGACGAAATATTCTCGGAATCCTTTTTAATTAAATTTTAACTTTACCCTTACTAATCTCTCTAATATTTTAATTAATATGATAACCATCATTCCCAGTTTATTTTTTGTTCTGTTCTCTTTTGCAAAGGGAGATTTAATTTATCTTGAGAACGGAACGGAATTAAACCATATCCATGTTTTGTATGAATTGTGATAACTCCCAGAAGTAAAAAAATAAATATTTGACTTATTACATTAATGGAAGATGAAAAAATGATGGCAGTTTATAAGATATTAATTATTATTTTCATTTTAACATTAACCTTTAATGGTTGTTTTGATAGTGGAACAAATGATGATGAAATTTTACCTGACACTACACAAGTCGTTAGTGGACTATTGGAACCGAAAAATGGAATTGCACTTAATTATATCCATGTACTTTTTGAATGGGAACAAATACCTGATGCGAGTTATTATTCAATACAGTTGTCTGAGGAACCTACATTCACGACACCTATAGTATCTATTCAAGATAGTTCATTGTTATATTTAGAAAAATCCAATATTGAATGGGAAAGATTATATTACTGGAGAGTACGCGGATATAATTCATCTGATCCAGTGGGTGACTGGAAAGGGCCATCATCTTTTACTATAGGTTCTTCAATGTCAGATATAAGCGTTAAAACGTTTGCGCAAGATCAGGTAATGGAAGGGATGACTGTTTTTAGTTCATTTTTTAATTATTATTCAGCAGTAATTGATTTTAATGGACGTGAAATATGGAATTCTGGGAATGAAAATTTAGTTTACTATAATTATTCTAAATTTGGGAATATTTTTGGTTCCGTCTATCAACCTGATTTAGAAAACAATCTTCCTGGGAAGGAATTTTCTTTTATAAAAGGAAAAATTTGGGAAGAACCAAATGATGATTTTCTTCACCACGATCTGATAAAACTGCCAAATGGAAATTATTTGGGTATAGTAGAAAAAACATCTATTGGCCCAATACCCGTTGGTTCTTGGACAAATTTGTTCCAGGATATTGGTTATATAGCTGATGGTTTAATTCCTGAGTTTATATGGGTGGGCGATAAGTTAATTGAGTGGGATAAAGACACAAAAGAAGTGGTCTGGTCTTGGGATGTTTTTGATCATTTTAACATGGAAGATTATGATCAATTTGGAGGGACCTGGCATGGGGCTTACCAAAGTCTCAAGTATGACTGGACCCATGTTAATGCAGTCATATTCGATGAAGATGAAAGTGCCATTTATATCTCAACCCGGCATTTGTCCCGTATCACAAAAATTGATTATCCATCTGGAGAAATCATCTGGAATATGGGGCACCAGATGGCATCGGGCGATGTGGATATGGGAACCGATATAGGATTCAGTTTTCAACACAGTCTTCAGAAATTGGATAATGGAAATATTCTCACATTCGATAATGGGAACCTTGCTAAGGAATTCAGGGGAACTGAGGAACCTGTATCTAGGGCAATTGAAATTACAATCGATGATAATTCTGCTGAATTAACGTGGTCTTATGACCTCCCCGCTGATTTATTTGGATTTGCATCCGGGAATGTCCAAAAATTGGAAAATGGAAATGTTTTGGTTACTACTGTCGGTGGTGGCGGTACGAGTATTGAAGTGAATCCTGATGGAGAAGTTGTTTGGGATGTGAGTTATAATTTGTCCCTGCCAAATGGGGCTGTTTACCGCGCTCATCGTATTCAAAATCTATATCCATCATTATTTTACATCATTATTGATAATCTCGAAGAAGTTGATGGTGGTTCTGCTATATATTTCGAGGGAGCCAACCCCACTATTTCATTGAGAATCCTAAATGAAGGAACGTCTATAAATAATTTTAATTATGAAATAATCGATGATTTAAATTGGTTCAATCAAGAAAATGGCCAAATTCAAATTTCCCCAAATGGAGATATGACACTTACTTTTACTGGATTAGTGACGGGAGAAGAAGACGTGGATACGATTATTTTTTCTGTTGTACCGAAAAATCACGAAGAAAATGGGAAATCAGTTTCTTTCCGATTATATAAAATATGACGATTTTCAGACCAATAATAGTTCCTTCATCCCAAGCAGTTTATTATCATTCATTCTTTAAAAAAGTCACTAATCTTTATTTATGATAATTGAGAAATATCCATCCATTTTGTTTTTTCTGTTAATTATCGTATCATGCGAACGAGATTCGGAAGAATCCATCGATAAACAAGGCTGTACAGATGAAACAGCCTGCAACTATGATTCGAGTGCCACAATAGATGATGGAAGTTGTGTTTTTGCAGATCAATATTGTAATGGTGATTGTGATTATACTCATTTTGAATCATTACCCTCAAGTTTGACAATTTTATCTGGCGATAGTTGCCTATATAACCCTGATATTTCAGTTTTAGACAGTATTATTGGATTAAATGGTCTTGAATATGATTCACCATTAGAGGTTGGCACACAAACATGGTATAATGGAAGGCTTAGAATTTTTGTGGCTGGTAATTATGGAAATAGTTCCGGTGTGAACGACACGATTTATTTTTTACCTAATAATATAGGTGATTGGACAGAACTTGTATCACTTTACCTTGAATGGAACCGCATTTCAAAGTTGCCAGAAACCTTTAGTGATATGACTAGTCTCATAAATCTATATATAAATAATAATGTTCTTTTCTCACTACCGGATAATTTGGGCAATTTGGAAAACCTTTACTTTTTAGACTTAGGATATAATGAATTACCCTTGGTTCCTGAATCAATCTGTAATTTGGGAAATCTGACCTATCTTTGGCTTTTTAACAATAATCTAGAATCAGTGCCGGAATGCATGTGTGAAATGGATCTTGATTGGAATAATAATGACCTTGGCGGATATCCGTATTTTGCTATTGGAGCAAATATGCTTTGTGAAAATGTGGATTCATGTGTCACTGAGAGCCAACATTTTGAGTTGAGTCTGGATCAATTCTATTATTCCTTCCCTGTATATTCGCCTCAGGATTGTGACAGCACTTCTACAACTGTCAATAAAAATTTACTCCTATATTAATTCACGGTTTCACCATCATATCCAAACCTATTCAATCCAGATTGGAAAATATGGTTCCACATAATAGAAAAATGATCTTAAGGTTGATTAAAAATTTAAAAGAAATATTTTAATTCAAATCGTATATGGGAGAAATCTTCCATTTTATTAAACTGATAATTTTCTCCATTCGGATGGTTGTCTGCGCCTCGGACTGTTGTAATACCTAATAAACCAAGAAGATTTTGAGTAAAGTTATATTCAATTTTGTTTTCGATGAGTGAACCGGGAATTCCGGGAACTCCTTCATAATCATCTAAATCAAGCATGGATGTCATTGAAATTTTCAATTGTTCATTCATGAATGTTCTGTCCATGATGATAATTCCTGCTTTATTTGTGATTACAGCCAAAGGGACACCCATCCCAGGTGTGAAAAAATTAGCCGGGGAAATATTTTCTAGATCAATTGCAATATTTGGTATCGATGGTAAAACAGGTAAACTGCCTGAAGAATAGTTTATAGTATCATGAGTAAAGTATTGTGCAATAAAATTAATATTAAATGGCAACTCAGTTTCAAGCTGAATTGTGGATTGTAAATAATTCGATTTTTCAATGAGAGGAATTGAAAGCCAAAGATTATCATAGAAGACTGGGTCAATAGGGCATTCCCTTTCGATATTAAAATTTTGATCTTTAGTTGAGAAGTATCCAAAATCTCCTCGGAAGATAAACCAATCTGTGAGAAACAAGCCGCCCATACCAAATACATTTGTTTTCCGATAACCAAATAGAATATCAATATAAGCAAATGAAAGGTCAGGATTTACTTGTTGTCCATTTCCAAATGCATTTATCCCAGTTAGGTTAAATACACGGTCATACCCAGAATAATAAGACATAGAAATCTCGCCCATACCGAATGAATATGTGCCTTGAGCACCGCCTTCAAAGGCCAACCCGTCTAAGGGGAATATTTGATCTGAAGACGGGTAAATTGGGAGTGTAATGGGGAAATCATCATTTCCTGATGGAAGGCGATTGGTAGTATGGAAGGGTGAGAATACAACATTGAATTTTAAGTTGTTCATGTAATAGTCAAATGTACCGGAAATGGTTGCTCTTTTACGGTCACGCCCCAAAAAAAATATATAATAATAATCGAATGCACTAGCGTTATCCAATGGACTGTTCTCATCCACATTTCCCCAGGAGTGGATCTGTTTTCCAATCCTGAATTCATAATTACTTCCACTATATGTTGCGTATAACTCACGAATATCAAACCAAAACATCTTTTGTAGAGTTTTTGTATTAATATCATCTTTAAATTGGAACTCTAAAGTTATATTTCCATTTAGAGAAATATTTTCAGACTGGTGAGAAAAATCTAAAGCTCCCATACGATAAGGAATGTCAATCAAGGAATAATCAGATAGTCTTGAAATATGGGCGAAATCAACATATCCGTTGAACAAAAAGGGTGATTCTTCACTCAATAGAAATGTTAGAGAAAGCACAATTGCTACTTTATTCATGAATTATTCCTTTTCGTCAATTCTTCATCTAACCAATTTAATACTTCAGTGCCCTGCGTAACCCAAGCTCGTGTTAATAATAAATCAGGGAAGTTTCCAAGTAATTCTCCATTCCAGGCATATATAACTTTTGTCTTATTTGGCTCAAGCGCAGTCAATATCCAAATTCCGGCAGCGTTAGGTAACCGCACATGGTCTGGATCTAATGTTCCCTGCGGATGATCCACAGCAGTGAATACCAAAATCCAGCGACCATCCAGGTTTTCAATATTGTACTTAACAATATAATCTCTGCCATCAAAAGGGAAAGGCATATCAAATACAATTTGGACCACATCTGTTTCAAGTCTATTCGTTTTTGTGACCCGATCAAACATGTCTGGATAATGATCTAAGTCTTGAATCGCCATTGAAATTCTATCAATTGAATGATTCAATACTGTTTCAGCCCTGCTGATGGGGAAGTTATAATAGGTGCACCAAGAAATAGATACAGCACCGGATTGCAGATTTTCCCAACCAGTTATTGTCTCAATTCCATGAAGATCCAATGAAAATAATTGGTTCAAAGCCAAACCCAATGCAGCGATTAATTTTTTCATTTGTTAACTTAAAAAGGTACTATATATCTGTTCACAATCCTGTCTGATCCTTTCTTCCGTTAATCCGAATTTTTTCAAGTTATACTTATGGCCGCTTTTATACTGTCGTTGTTCTTCAGCAGTTATTTGAATTTGTTTTGTTAATTCAGATGTAGGCTCAACTTGAATAAATTCAAGAATCGACGCCATAAGAGGTTCAAACTCAGTCATCATGGTATCAAAACGAACAATATGTACTTTTTCCTTATTAATATTTCCTGAAGTCCAATCATCATGAAATCGATTCAATAATTGCACCAAAGCTGTATATAGGCGCTCAATAAATCGTGATTGTAATCTTTCATCCAAAGACCAAAAATTAAATTTTTTATCTAGTACGCCTGTAACCAAACTTAATCCGGAAGGAATTACACTTAAGGGATCCCTTATCATATACAGAACCTTTGAATCAGGAAACCGTTTTTGAAATGCAGGAAGGTTGCCACTTAAACTAAATAATTTGCCAATATATCGATCGCCCTTATTTGATATCAAATTTCGTTTCCACATGGATTCAAACCAGTCAAAGTCTCGTTTGGACGTATCGTGTAATTTTGGATCTACCCAGTGAAAAAGGTCTTGTTCATCAAATGTTAATATAAAACCATAGAAAAAGAATCCATCTAAATATCGAAATAGAAGTGAAACATCATCTGTTTCAATAGAAGTAAGGCTTGTTTTATGAGCCGCTGTAGAATGGTGCCTAGCTGGACTTATGATTTCCATCAGAGGAAGAAACGGTTTAAGAATTTTTTGTAGTAAAATGGATGGATAGACCATCTGCCAAAGCTGGGACCCTGTGCCAATATTTTGTTTAATTAAAAAACGATGAAGAAAAGTTGTTCCAGACCTTGGGTTCCCAACAATAATAATTGGATTCTTTAGTGGATTACGTATTGCCCCAAAAAAAATATGATCAACCATCCTTCCAATTAATACGGTTAATCGAAGCACTAAAATCAATATCCCTGTAAATAATGGTGATATCCAGGTGTTGAACGTTTTTCCAACAATGAGATATGCGCGTGTTATACGTTTAAGTATCATCTACTTCAGGTTCGTTATTATAATCTAACCAGGTTTTTTTATTAAAAATCAGTTATTTAACCTTATGACTAAGTAAGTGTCTATTAGTTAAATTTAATCACCCATTAACATCAAAAAGATAGCTACATTTTAAAAATGAAAAAAACTTTAATATTTTATATTTATTTACCCTTGGTTTTATTAGGACAAACATTTGATGGTATGACCCTATTCGCTCCTATGCAGGGTGGTGGCGCTGCTTCATTCAACTCTTATCTTGTCAATAATGAGATGGATGTTATCCAGTCCTGGAGCCATCCAAAAGGAGCTGCGAGTATGCCCTATCTTTTATTAGATAGTACCCTGGTCTATCCTTATCGTGTTCAAAACCCTACAATGAGTGCAGGAGGAGTTGGAGGCGGAATTTCTAAATATAGTTGGGATGGTGAATTACTATGGAACTATGAAATATCAAATAATACTTACCAGCATCATCATGATATAGAGCCACTTCCAAATGGTAATATCTTAGTAATAGCCTGGGAGAAAAAAACAGATACAGAAGCCTATGCGGTTGGGAGACAATCCATTGACAATCCTTTAAATGAAATGTGGGCTGAAGCTATTCTGGAAGTGGAACCTATTGGAACGAATGAGGCAAACATTGTTTGGGAATGGCATATCTGGGATCATCTTATTCAAGACGTTGACCCTGGACTACCAGGTTTTGGTGTTATCTCAGAACACCCTGAGTTACAGGATGTGAATTATGGTAATGCCGGGACAAGTCAAGGTCCAGGAGGCCCTACTGGAGATTGGAAACATTTTAACGCTATTCATTACAACCCAGAATTGGATCAAATTGTTATTTCCTCGCGGCATCACGACGAAATTTATATTATTGATCATAGCACAACAACAGAAGAAGCTGCTGGCCATAGTGGAGGTAATTCAGGCATGGGAGGGGATTATTTATATCGTTGGGGTAATCCACAGGCCTACGGAAGAGGTAACAATTCTGACCATCAACTAGCTAGTCAACATGGTGTAAACTGGATTCCGCAAGGATATCCAGGAGAAGGGAACTTGATCCTATTTAATAATAATTATACAAATTCGACATCCGCAGTTTTTGAATTAGTTCCTCCATTAAATGAAAATGGTACATATGATATTGAAGTCGGTCAACCTTTTGGCCCCGATAATCCAACGTGGTTTCATGCTGGGAATTTCCATACACAGATGCAGGGGGGGGCTTTTCGACTGCCAAACGGAAATACTTTGGTAACCGATTGTGATGATGCTTATATGTTTGAAGTGACGAATGATCATGAAGTGGTTTGGAGTCATGATTATGGAAATTCATATACTATAGCACGAGCCCAAAAATATCCACTTAATTATCTGGATAGCGGTTTTCCTGAATTCACCCTAGGCGATGTGAATTTTGACGATATTCTTGATGTGCAGGATCTTTTATATACATCTGATATGAGTTCAGGATATGGATATAATTCAACTCCACCAGCAGATTATAATGAGGATGGATCTGTCACAATAGTAGATGTTATTCTCCTCCTCCAATACATTATAAATAATTAAATAATAAAAATAATATTTGTCAAGTAAGGGAATTAATTCATAAAATTGGAAACGATAAAAACGAATAACGTTTCTATAATATATGTCACCTAAACAACAATTAAACCAAATTCTTGAAGGAGGATTTGACTCTGTAATAGATACTGGCGTTCGTGCATTTACAGTTGAATCACTTGCAAAGCGGCTGGCAATGAGTAAAAAAACGATCTATAAGTTTTTTCCAACCAAAGAAAATTTAATCCGTTCTATTATGCAATTTGTATTTACCCAAATTGATGCCGCATTCAATAAAGTAATGGTTGAAGAGCCAAACCCTGCTGTCCAGTTTATTAAAATTATGGAAACGATTGCAAAATTTGCTGGAAGAGTTCCAGTGGATAAAATCGCTGAACTCAAATCGCTTCACCCAGAAATTTGGAAGGAAATCGAATCATTCCGATTAAGTCATCAGGATGATTTTTACACGATCCTGCATGATGCTCAAGAGCAGGGACTAGCACGGCACGATATCAATATGAGGGCTACATCTATTATTTATATCAATATAATTAATTCAACATTTCAACCGGAATTTTTCCTGAAAAATGATTTACCAATCAGGGAGACTATTCGTGGTTTCGTTAAGATCGTTGCCCGTGGAATATTTACAGATAAAGGTATGAAAGCTATTAAAGAACACTATGAACAAGATTAAACATAATTATACGGATCATCCTATAAGGCGATGGTTTATTTTTCAAAGCATAAATCATCCAGTTCGATCCATTGTAGTGTCTTTGTTCGCAACAATAGTTATGGCTTCCGGATTAACATTTTTAGTCATAGACGATGATATGATGAAAATGCTACCCCAAAATCTGGAGTCACGGAAGGCATGGGATTTTCTCCAGGATGAATTTGGCAGTACGGAAGTTATTTTCGTGGCATTCGGCAAAAAGGATCGTTCCATTTATCACACGGATGCCTTACGGGCACTCTGGGACGTGTCCATGGAATTAGAAGGTTTGCCGGAGGTGGAGGAAGTAACCAGCATCACAACTGCGACCCGAATGGACAATGATGAAGGCGATTTGGTTATTCAGGATTTACAATCCGATCGTGTTTTGAATGTAATTGAAATTGCCGGCATTCGAGATTATCTCAATAAATATCCGAACGTCAAAAAACGTTTCATCAGTCAAAAAGAAGACTATCTTATTTTGTTGGTTCAGCCATATGATGACGTTGCATTGGATCAATTTCGAAATGAACTCGTAGGAGTTGCGGATTCGATTCTGACAAATTATGAAATCTATTATGGCGGGTTCGCCTACATCACAGGTACTATTCCTGAACTGATCCGGAACGATGTTCAGTCCTTGATGAAGATGGGTATTCTAATTATGGTGACTATTCTCTTATTGAATTTAAGAAGCATCCCTGGTGTGCTGATGGTGCTGATGGTAATTGGATTATCTTTAGTTTCTATGATGGGGTTTATGGGATGGGTATACAAATTAACGGGATCGGATCGATTTTTGTTTACTATGATGCATACGTCCATGCCCATTATTCTATTAACCATAGCCAATTCTGACGGTGTACATGTGGTGGCAAAATTTTTCAAGGAGATGCGGTTGAAAGGTGATGTTCCAAAAGCGTTGGCAACTACCATGGATTCTTTGCTAGTCCCGATATTCTTGACGAGTATAACGACCGTAGCTGCTTTTTTGACAATGATTTCCTCTCCACTGGAACCAATGATTGGATATGGTATTACCGTTTCTGCAGGTATCATTTGGGCGTGGTTTCTAAGTTCGGTTCTTCTTCCTGCCGTTATTTCTATTAAAAAATGGAACTTGGAATCAAAAGCAATCAAAGAAATGAGTCTGTTCGAAAAAATGGTTGATCGCTTGGGAAAAATCGTATTGACGCATCCAAAATACGTTTTTTCAATGGGCATTATTTTAGTGGTTTTCGGGTTGGTTGGATTTCATAAAATTTCTATTGATGTAAACTTTGCAAACTTTTTTAAACCGGGATCCGAAATTCGAGACAGTATGAATTTCATGGACCAGGAGATGACAGGTACTTTGGATTTAAGGGTTCGAATAGATGGTGACATGCGGGACCCACATGTACTCAATGACGTGAGTTCGCTTCAATCTTTCTTGGAAAGAGAAGATAAAGTTTCCTTAAGTTATTCATTTGCCGATGTGGTGAAACAAATGCACCGAACGTTTATGGACGACGAACTGACCTATTACACAATTCCGGATTCAGCATCAAAGATAAAAAACTTGATTACAGGGTTTTCAAGCGATTATTCGTCTGTTGTTGATGATATGAATTATGAAAGCGGATTGATGACGGTACTTGCCAAAATAATGAGTACGGATGAAATATTCCATTTTGCAAATAAAACCAATGCATATATTGATGAAAGTTTAACCTCGGACATAAGTGTAACTGTGACGGGTATGATTATTGTTATCCGCGACATGGTAATCATGATCATTCGGTCATCAGCATTCAGTATCACTTTTTCATTAATAGTGATCGGATTAATCGCTTCAATATTTTTTAAGCGCATAATATGGGGAACCTTGGCTGTGATCCCACTAACGTCTGCTGTGATACTAAACTTTGGATTAATGGGCCACTTTGGTGTAACGCTCAATCATATTACGGCGATTTTATCATCTATTATCATTGGTGTAGGTGTTGATTTTGCCATTCACTACATTTCCCAATTTCGCCGTTTGTCCCGGAAAGTGAATCCCGATCAGCTAAGTCGTGAAGTGATCGATGATGTTGGATATCCCATTATTTTGGATGCTTGCTCAAATATGGGCTTTGGCGCTTTAATGTTTTCTGTATTTCTCCCTATCCAATATATTGGCGGATTAATGGTATTTGCCATGGTCTCTACTTCGCTGGGTACACTAACAATTTTATCTGCACTGACAGAATTGCTGAAAAAACGATTAATAGAGGGGTATAAATAAGTTGAAAAAAAGCAAAATTACCGGAATAGGATTTCATGTCCCGGAGCAACTCGTGACCAATCAGGATTTGACTTCGATAATGGATACCTCAGACGAATGGATCAGAACTCGATCCGGCATCGAGCAAAGAAGATGGGTTCAAGGTGATGAAGCCGCATCTGATTTAGCTATTCCTGCATCCATTAAAGCCATGGAAATGGCCGGTGTCAATCCAGAAGATATCGATGTGGTCGTAGTAGGGACCATTTCCGGAGATTATTTTTTCCCCGGTGTAAGTGCACAACTTCAAGCTGCATTAGGTTTAAGAAACATTGCAGCATTTGATATTAAAGTAGCATGTTCAGCATTCGTGTATAGCCTGTCTATAGCGGACCAATTTATCCGAACCGGTCAATATACGACTGCTCTCGTTGTGGGTGCTGAAGCACAAACGAAATTCATCAATAAATCCACAGAGGGGAGAGATATAGCTGTTTTGTTTGGGGATGGTGCCGGTGCGGCTGTGCTCCAAGTGAGTGATGATAAAAGTGGAATTCTGTCCACGCATTTACATTGCCAAGGTAAAGATTTAAAAAATTTATGGATGGAAGGCCCGGGTTCATCTGGCGATAATCAGATAAATAAAGTGACGATTGAACTAGCAAAAAGATTTGAACCCTATATGAATGGGAGAGAAGTATTTAAAAATGCAGTGGTTCGATTTCCAGAAGTCATTCATGAAGCGTTGGAAAAAAACAATCTGTCTATGGATGATATCTCATTAATTATTCCTCATCAGGCAAATTTGAGAATTATTCAATCCGTGGCCAAAAGAATGGGCATAGAACAGGATAAATTTTATGCTAATATTCAAAGATATGGCAATACAACGGCAGCATCTATTCCCATTGCTCTATGTGAAGCGGTGGAAGAAGAAAAAGTAAAAGAAGGTGACACCATTATTTTGGCCGCCTTCGGCGCTGGATATACGTGGGCATCCGCAGCTATTCGGTGGTAAGAATCCAATCAATCGAAATTTTCAAAGGAAAAATATTATGAATAAAATCCTAGTCATTCTCGCTTTCATGAGTTCTGTTTTTTCACAAACAGGATTAGAAATAGCCAAAATGGTAGACGAGAGACCAACTCCGATGGACATGTCGAACAAAACAAAAATGATATTGACTAATTCCAAGGGAAAAACACGGTCCAACGCTATGATATCCAAATCTATGGATGGAAATAAAAAACAATTAATTTGGTTTTTAGAACCGAAAGACGATAAAGGGGTGGCATTTTTAAAAATTGAACATGATGATAAAGATGATGAAATGCGCATGTGGCTCCCGGCTTTTAAAAAAGTAAGACGAATATCTTCCAAGAAAAAAGGGGATGCTTTTATGGGATCCGATCTGAGCTATGAAGATTTGTCCAGTCGAAATTTAGATGAAAACGACTACAATAGATTAGATGATGAAATCGTAGATGGCAAAGATTGCTATGTATTGGAAATTACTCCTGGAGAGGAAGCAAATTCATCTTATTCAAAACATGTGTCATGGATTGAAAAATCATCGTTAATGGGTGTAAAGGAGGAATCTTACGATAAGCGCGGACGCTTGAAAAAAGTTAAAGAATTCACTTTTCAGATTTTGATGGATTATCACGTGATTGAAAGGGTCTTTGTGGAAGATGTTCAAAAAAACCATACCACAGAGGTTACGTTTTCGAATGTTCAGGTTGATTCAGGCATTGATAAAAATTTGTTTCAAGAAAAAAATCTCAAGCGCCTACCAAGAGATTAACTAAATGAAAAAACTGATTTGTTTTATTCTTCCAATAACGACATTGTTGGGGCAAATCAATTACACTGGTTCAATTAAACCAGGGAATATGTATCGTTTATCGGATCAATCAGAAATTTCACTTCCTTTCAGATTAGCCGAAGCGGAGGTAGGGTATTCGCTCGATGATTTTGAAATTAAAACAAACTCTGCATTAGAATACCGTTGGTCCAACAATGAAAACGAATTCCAACTTCGTGAAGCTTACCTCATGTGGTATCCAAGTTGGGGAGAAGTGATAATAGGGAAACAGATCCATGCCTGGGGCGTGGTGGATGGAAATAACCCCACAGACAATTTAAACCCATACGATTATTATTATATGTTCCTTCCCGGAGCGGAACGAAAGGTTGGGACTGTTTCAGGTTCGGTAAAATACTATTGGAACGATTGGCAATTCGAAGGTGTATTCATACCTGAACATGAAAGGAACCGATTCCCATTTGGTGAAACTGCATTCCCTTTGGATATTCCCATGTCTGCTCCAGAGCTCATGGATGAAGAATCAGGCAGCGAATTTGGGTTTCGTATTCAGTCGACTTTAGGATCCAATGATTATAGTATATCTTATTTTGATGGGAGAGATCGATCTTTTTCCTATGTTGGAGTCACGGATTCAATGCCGTCCTTTTTCTATCGAAATACCAGTGTATTGGGCTTCGACCTAGTATCGTTCATTGGTGATTTTACAAACAGGTTTGAAATTGGATATTTTTCAACTGAGAATGACGCTGAATCCGATATGAAAACTTTAAATGATGGGTCCTATATTCAGTTTGCTGGACAAGTAGAATACTCGACTGAAAATGATATTATGTTTAGTCTTCAGATTATTGGCAGTGAAATTTTAGAGATTGATGGTACAACAACAGAAGATGAGTTCCAACCCGGCATGGGCACACCCTTTGCATCATTTACCGATTTAGGATTATCCTTTTCTCTTTCAGCCAATTATTTTGATGATGCCTTGGAACTCATGGGGAATACCTTTATTGATTTGAAGGATTCTCAATCTATGTTGGGTGTATCGGCGAAATATTCACCGATGGATAATTGGAAATTGAATCTGTCTGTTTCAAAATTTATGGGAGAGGAGGGAACTCAATTCCATAACATGGCAGATTTTTCCCATTTGAAGGTTGGATTAGAGTATCATTTCTAAACTCATCTTATT
>CAZCHA010000033.1:0-14420 GCA_964498175.1 uncultured bacterium | reverse complement strand
TTCACGTGCGGTTTTGTTCTTTCAAATTTTTGTTTAGCCATGACTTAAAAACTCCAAAAGTATTTTGATTAAGAGACTTTTCCGTGCACTTTTTCCAGAATTTCTGTTTCAATACTGGCAGGCACTTGTTGATATTTTGCAAATTCCATGTGAAAGACAGCCCGGCCTTGGGTTATTGAACGAAGATCTGTCACATAGCCAAACATACTACTTAGTGGTACAAATGCTCTAACTACTTGAGCTTCCTTCCGTTGCTCCATACCATCTATTTTCCCACGGCGTGAGCTTAAATCGCCCATCACATCTCCTAGATATTCATCCGGGACAATGACTTCAACTTTCATAATTGGTTCCATCAATTTTGGTGATGCTTTTTTACATGCGTCCTGAATTGCCATAGATCCGGCTATCTTGAAGGCCATTTCAGATGAATCGACATCGTGGTAAGATCCAAAAACCAATTCAACACGAATATCTTCAATTGGGTAACCAGCAATCACACCATTCTTGATAGCATCTTTCATCCCCGCATCCACAGAGGGGATATATTCACGTGGAATAACACCTCCAACAATCTTATTTTCAAAATGATATCCTTTCCCAGGCTCGTTTGGCTCAACATTAATCACTACGTGAGCATATTGTCCGCGACCACCAGACTGGCGAACAAATTTCATAGTTAAATCAGATACTGCCTTGGTGATTGCTTCACGATAAGCAACCATGGGCTGCCCAATATTTGCCTGGACTTTAAATTCGCGAAGAAGTCGGTCTACCAAAATTTCCAAGTGGAGTTCACCCATTCCCGCAATAATAGTCTGCCCCGTTTCTTCATCTGTTGAAACACGGAAAGTAGGATCCTCTTCTCCCAATTTTTGCAAACCTTTGTAAAGAGAATCTTGATCTCCTTTACTCACAGGTTCAACTGAAACAGCCACAACTGGCTCTGGGAAATCCATCGATTCAAGTATAATTGGATTTTTTTCATCACAGAGCGTATGTCCTGTTTTGACATTTTTCAATCCAACGGCAGCAATAATTTCACCTGTTGAAACAGAATCACGATCTTCACGCTTATTAGAGTGCATTAAAAGAACTCTACTAATTCTTTCTCGTTTCATTGTAGAAGGATTATATACATATGAGCCCGCATCTAATCTACCGGAATAAACACGCATATAAGTCAACTTCCCAACATAAGAGTCAGTCATAATTTTAAAAGCAAGCGCACTAAAAGGTTCTTTGTCGTTTGGCTCTCTAGATAGCTGAGTATCAGAGTTTCTAGTATCTACCCCATTGATACTTCCAACATCAAGCGGTGATGGCAATAGATTAATAATTGCATCTAATAATCGTTGAACACCCTTGTTTTTAAATGCGGATCCACAAAGTGTGGGAATAAAAGTATTATCTAAACATCCTTTCCGAATTGCAGCTTTCAATTCAGCAACAGTGATTTCTTCATCTCCGAGGTATTTTTCCATTAAATGTTCATCGTATGTAGCTGTTTCTTCAATCAAATGATGGCGCCATTTTTCTGCTTCTTCCTGCAAGTCAGCAGGAATGTCACCATATTCAAAACGAGAGCCTAATGCGCTTTCATTATAAAGAATGGATTTCATTTCCAACAAGTCTATGATCCCAGTAAACATTTCTCCGCCACCAATTGGAATAACCATCGGCAAAGGTGTTGCGCCGAGACGATCCTTAATCATTTCAACTACATGATAAAAATCAGCACCCACTCGATCCATTTTATTTACAAATGCTATGCGAGGAACATTGTATTTATCAGCTTGCCGCCAAACAGTTTCACTTTGAGGCTCTACACCACCGACAGCACAAAAAACAGCAACTGCACCATCAAGTACACGGAGTGATCTTTCTACTTCAACAGTGAAATCAACGTGACCTGGAGTATCAATAATATTAATACGATGGTTTTCCCACATACATGTGGTAGCAGCTGATGTGATAGTAATACCACGCTCTTGCTCCTGTTCCATCCAATCCATAGTGGCAGCACCATCATGCACCTCACCAATTCGATGAGTTCGGCCAGTGTAATACAAAACACGTTCTGTCAAAGTTGTTTTACCGGCGTCAATGTGCGCCATAATGCCGATATTTCTTACTTGTTCTAAATTTGTTTGTTTCACTTGACTATTCTAAATCAATAATTAACGGAAATGTGCAAATGCCTTGTTCGCATCTGCCATCCTATGTGTATCATCTTTCTTTTTGACAGCACCACCTTCACCATTAGCTGCAGATATCAACTCAGCTGCTAATTTTTCTGACATAGGTTTACCAGACCGCCCAACTGCTGCATTGATAAGCCAATGGGATGCTAAGTAAAAACGGCGACTCTTTGGTACTTCGATCGGAACTTGGTATGTTGCCCCACCAATTCTACGAGATTTAACTTCTACAGAAGGAGATGCATTTTCAATTGCCTTTTCAAAGATCTTCAGGCCATCAGTTTTTGTACGCTGTTTTATCTGATTCATTGCGCCATAAAATATTTTTTCAGCTATACCTTTTTTGCCTCTATCCATGATATAATTCACAAATTTAGCAACTAGTTTATCATTATAAACCGGGTCAGGTAATATTTGTCTACGTTCTGGTCGTCTACGTCTCATTATATTATTTTTTTAATTTGGCTTTTTAGCACCATAACGGGAGCGACTAGTTTTACGATCACTCACACCAGCGGTATCTAATGTACCGCGAACAACGTGATAGCGAACACCTGGCAAATCCTTAACTCGACCACCTTCTATAAGAACAATACTATGTTCTTGCAGATTGTGCCCCTCACCTGGAATATAAGCCGCAACTTCCATACCATTCGTTAACCGCACTCGGGCCACTTTCCGCAGCGCAGAATTGGGTTTTTTGGGGGTAGTTGTATAAACACGAGTGCATACTCCTCGTTTTTGAGGATTACTCATGAGTGCCGGTGTACTTGTTTTCTTCGAAACCCGCTTCCGGCCTTTTCTAACTAATTGATTTATCGTCGGCATATCGTTTTATCTACAGCCTACAAAATTACAATTAAAATTGAAAAAACTGCAATAATCATTTTAATTTTTTTCCTTATTATTATGCTACCGCATCACCCAATTCAGATAGGTCATCTTCATCCGTATCATGTGCACCTACAAGGATGTCCCGAATGCCAGGGGTTCCTGTGCCCGCCGGGATCAGGCGACCCACAGCGACATTCTCTTTTAATCCTTGGAGGTAATCAGTTTTCCCAGCAGTGGATGCATCTGTCAATACACGAGTTGTCTCCTGGAAGGATGCTGCAGAAATGAAACTTTCAGTATTCAAGGATGCACGAGTAATACCCATCAAAATTGGTTCAAATGTGGCAGGTTTAGGCTTTCGATATGTTGCTAATTCCTTCCCATCAGCTTTCAAATCTTTATTGATCTCAAGAAATTCAGCACGATCTATCATGGAATCCTTCTCCAAATCAGAATCACCCACTTCATTCACAATAACCATTTTGGATATTCGATCGTTTTCAGTAAAAAAGTCTCGTTTTGCAATGCGATCTTCTTCAAGAAACCGCGTGTCACCTGTATCTTTTACACTAACCTTTAGCATCATTTGACCCACAATAACTTCGATATGTTTGTCATTAATTTTAACACCCTGTAATCGATATACTTCCTGAATCTCATTTACTAGATAATCTCGAACTGCTGCAGGTCCTAAGACATGGAGAATATCTTCAGGAGAGATGGCTCCTTCACAAAGGTTTGTTCCTGCATTAATAAAATCGCCATCATGAACAATTACATGTTTACCATAAGGTATCGAATACTTTCTTTCTTCTCCATCAACGCCCATCACATGGATTTTGCGAACTCCACGCTTAGTATCACCAAAACTAACAGTACCATTAATTTCTGTCATGACTGCAGGATTTGAAGGTTTTCGAGCTTCAAATAATTCCGCAACTCGAGGCAGACCCCCAGTTATGTCACGGGTTTTACCAATTTCTTTAGGAATTTTCACCAAAGTCTGTCCACGATTTACTTTTTGTTTATTGGTAACAACCAAAGTTGCCTTCACAGGCAGTATTGTACCACCAGCAAGTATCTTTCCGCCTTTATCAACAATTTCAATATGAGGACTCAATTTCCGATCTCTGGCTTCCACAACAACCATTTGTTTTTTTCCACCTTCAACAGATTCAACAGCATAGGTCTCACCTTCTATGAAATCTTTTAATGAAACCAAACCCGTTTCACGTGCTAAAATTATATCTGTATAGGGATCCCACTGAATCAAAGTTGTATTTGCTGCAATATCATCACCCTCGCCTACAAAAACATTTGAACCGTAAGGAATATTAAATGAACCATTTTCCTTCCCTTCTTTATTTATGATAAAGAGTTTTGCATGGCGAACCATACAGCGTCGAACTTTTGTTCCAGATTCATCTATAGTATCAGCAAAATCATAATTGTCAGAGAATTTGACAGTCCCTGGACGCTTTGTAATCATTTCTGATTGTTCAATAATTCTCGTTGCAGTACCTCCAATATGGAAAGTACGAAGTGTTAACTGTGTCCCAGGCTCACCTATACTTTGTGCAGCACGAATCCCAACAGCTGTTCCGATATCAACTAATTGATGAGTTGATAAATCCCAGCCATAACATTTCGCACAACACCCTCTTTTTGCTTCACAGGTAAGGATTGAACGAATACGAATATTTTCTACACCACTGTCCCCGATTAATTCAGCTTCATCATCTTCGATTACAGATCCTGCCTTTACAACAATTTCGCCTTTCATAATAAAGTCATCTACGACAGTTCTCCCCAGAATCCTATCTGATAACGACTCAATAAGTTCTTCACCTTCTTTTAAATCAGCAATCAAAATACCATTAATTGTACCACAATCTGTTTCATATACAACCACATCCTGAGCTACATCAACCAATCGACGAGTTAAATATCCAGCGTCCGCAGTTTTTAGTGCAGTATCAGCTAAGCCTTTTCTGGCTCCGTGAGTTGAGATAAAGTACTCAAAGACAGATAATCCTTCCTTAAAGTTTGATGTAATTGGCGATTCAATAATCTCACCTACACCCCCCTTCATGGATTTTTGCGGTTTAGCCATCAATCCACGCATTCCAGCCAACTGCTTAATCTGATCCTGTGAACCACGAGCACCAGAATCTGCCATCATAAAGACTGGATTAAATCCTTGCCTATCTTTTTGTAAAGAATCCATCATGGAACCAGCAACACGGTTGGTTGCATGTGTCCAAATGTCAATTACTTTATTATATCGCTCTCCATCTGTTAAAATATGACGATCATACTTACTTTTAATTTCATCAACTTCTTGTTGAGCACCGTCCAGTATTTCTTCTTTCTGTTCAGGAATCATTACATCGCTGATTGCAATCGAAGCTCCACTAACAGTCGCCATCCTAAATCCAAGCTCTTTTAACTGGTCTAAAAAAGTAACGGTTTGGTAATTCCCAGCAAGTAAATAAGTATTAATAACAACTTGAGTTAATTTTTTCTTGTTCATTAACTCATTAACAAATTCAACACTTTCCGGTAGAATTGAATTAAAAATAATCCGTCCAACAGTAGTATTATTAATCCACTCACCATTATGACGAACATTGACTATAGCATGTAAACCCACAGCCTTATTTTCATATGCAAGCAATCCTTCTTCGATAGAGCCGAATAATTTTCCTTCTCCCTTATCTCCTTCTTTTGGAAGAGTCAGGTAATAGCATCCCAACACCATATCCTGAGAAGGAATGGCAATCGGTTGGCCATTTGCCGGATGAAGAATATTATGACTTGCCAGCATCAACATTCGTGATTCCATTTGGGCTTCTAAAGAAAGTGGAACGTGAACTGCCATCTGATCACCATCGAAGTCAGCATTAAATGCTGAACAAACCAATGGATGTAATTGGAGCGCCTTACCATCTACCAGTACAGGCTGAAATGCTTGGATACCTAGGCGATGCAAGGTTGGTGCACGATTGAGAAGGACTGGGTGATCCTGTACTACATATTCTAAAACTTTATAAACTACTGGCTCACGATTTTCTACCATTAGTTTTGCGCTTCTTGGAGTTTGGGTATACCCACGAGCCATTAGTTCATGTATCATGTGAGGTTTGAATAACTCTAAGGCCATATTTTTTGGCATGCCACATTCATGAAGTTTGAGATCAGGCCCAACAACAATCACAGAACGACCAGAATAATCAACACGTTTTCCGAGAAGATTTTGGCGGAAACGACCAGTTTTTCCGCGAAGCATATCAGAGAGAGATTTTAATGGACGCCGAGATCCACTTCGAATCGCAGTTTTTCGCCTGTTATTATCAAACAATGCGTCAACAGCTTCCTGGAGCATCCTTTTTTCATTTCTTAAAATGACATCAGGGGCATTTATTTCCATTAATTGTTTTAGTCGATTGTTACGAATAATAATACGTCGATAAAGATCATTCAAATCAGATGCAGCAAAGCGACCACCCTCGAGAGGAACTAATGGTCGTAGCTCTGGAGGGATTACCGGCAAAATAGACACAATCATCCATTCAGGCTTGTTTAGTCTTTTTTTAGTTGGATCGGGGACAAACGATTGTACAACTTTCAAGCGCTTTAATGCGTCAGCTCGTTTTTGCTTTGACTTGGATGTTTTAACAATATCGATCAATTCCCTTTTCAATTCAATAATATTCAACCTTGAAAGCAATTCTTTCATGGCATCGCCGCCCATTGTTGCATGAAAATAATTTTCATTATCCCTATCTTCTTCAGAAACAGCCATATATCCGAATTGTTGTTCGAGTTCCAAGTATTCATCCTCTTCGATTAATTCGAACCTATCAATGCCACTTTCACCTGGTTCAATTACCATGAACATTTCATAATAAATCACGCGCTCAAGATCCTTGGTACTTTTTCCCGCAAGATAACTCAACTTGCTTGGGATGGACCGCAAGTACCAAATATGCACTACAGGAACAGCCAACGTTATATGTCCCATTCGTTCACGACGAACTTTTTTACGGGTAACTTCTACACCACAACGATCACAAATAATGCCACGGTACCTGATCCCTTTGTATTTACCACAATGACATTCATAGTCTTTAACAGGTCCGAAAATCTTTTCACAAAAAAGACCATCTTTTTCGGGCTTGTATGAGCGGTAATTAATGGTTTCCGGTTTTAAGACTTCGCCGTAAGAACGGGCAAGGGTCATTTCCGGGGAAGATAATCCAATGGTAATTGAATTATATTTTTTTGATGTATCAATTGTGGTTGATTGGATGTAAGTCAAAGCAGGGTCTCCTTACGCTAATCCAGTTCTACATCAATGCAAAGACCTTGGAGTTCTTTGATCATTACATTGAAAGATTCAGGTGATGAAAATTCAGGCATTTGTTCGCCACGAACGATTGAATTATAGACCTTCGATCGGCCTTCAACGTCATCGGATTTAACAGTTAATAACTCATGAAGTGTATGCGCCGCACCATAGGCTTGCAATGCCCAAACCTCCATTTCACCAAAACGCTGTCCACCGAACTGGGCTTTCCCACCAAGAGGCTGCTGTGTTATTAGTGAATAAGGTCCTGTAGAACGCGCATGCATCTTATCATCAACCATGTGACTCAATTTCATCATGTATATATTTCCAACTGTGATAGGATTATCGAAGTATTCACCTGTTTTCCCATCGATCAGTTGTTTTTTCCCAGATGTAGGTAGTCCAGCTTTCTTCATCTCTAATGCTACTTCTTCTGGAGTTGCACCATCAAATACAGGTGTGGCAAATTTCCTCCCTGTAATCTCACCGACCCACCCAAGCATGGTCTCATATAACTGACCAAGATTCATACGGGAAGGAACACCAAGCGGGTTCAGTACAACATCAACAGGATTTCCATCTTCCATATATGGCATATCTTCTTCGGGAACGATTGTAGCAACAATACCCTTGTTCCCATGTCGGCCAGCCATTTTGTCACCAACAGAAACTTTACGTTTCTGAGCAACAAAAACTTTCGCTAATTTTAAAATACCTGGTTGGAGTTCATCTCCGACACGAAGTTTAAATATCTTACGTTCTAGTTTGGTCTCGATGCCAACCCACTCTACTCTAAATGAACGCCATACTGCTTTAATCTTTTTCCAAACTGCTTTATCTTCTATCCATGCATCATCTTGGGCAAATCGCTCCATATCAAAACTATTTAAACGTTTTAGCGTTAGTTTAGTGGATTTCTTAATCAAAGTTTTTCCGGATGTAAGATCGCGAATACCATTTGATATTTGATCTTTCAAAAGATTAGTTAATTTTTCATCACGAGATTCTTTTAGATGTTTTTTCTTTTCAGCAGCCCTTTTTTGGTAAAGCAAGATCTGCTCACGCTCTTCTTTCTTCGTACGTTTTGCTTGCTTTTCAAAAAGCTGTGTTTTAATAACTACTCCCTTAATCCCAGGTTCGGCACGTTTAGAAGCATCTTTAACTTCACCTGCTTTTTCACCAAAAATTGCTCTAAGAAGTTTTTCTTCAGGCGTTGGGTCTGTTTCACCTTTTGGTGTAACCTTCCCAATCAGAATATCACCTTCTTTTACACGAGCACCTACACGGATAATTCCTGATTCATCTAAATCTTTAGTTGCATCTTCACTGACATTTGGAATTTCGGATGTTAATTCTTCTTGGCCTCGTTTAGTATCTCGAACCTCCAATTCCACTTCATTACAATGAACAGAACTGAATACATCATCTTTGACTAAACGCTCACTTAAAACAATTGCATCCTCAAAGTTATACCCACGCCAAGGCATAAATGCAACTCTGATATTAGACCCAAGGGCAAGTTCGCCTTGATCAGTGGCCGCACCATCAGCAATAACATCACCTTCTTTAACCCGCGTCCCTACTCCTAAAAGTGGCCGTTGGTTATGAACAGTATTCTGGTTTGTTCGATGGAATTTCTTCAGTTTGATCTCTATAATATTTTCACCCTCGTAAAGTGCTAATGAATCCATAACATCTTTACGCTTTAGGAGAATTTTTTCAGAATCAACATAAATAATTCTACCATCAACAGGTGAAGTAACAGCAGACCGAGAATCCACAGCTACTTTATTTTCAATTCCAGTTCCCACGATGGGCGATTGAGGTTTCATCAATGGCACTGCCTGGCGTTGCATATTGGATCCCATCAAAGCTCGGTTTGCATCATCATGCTCTAGAAACGGAATTAATGCAGCAGCTACACTCAAAATCTGGTTAGGTGAGACTTCAACATATTGGACATCGCTAGGACTTACAATCGGAAAATCTCCTTTAACACGTGCACGAATTTTTTCTTCCGTCAAATTACCTTTATCATTTCGTTTTGTGGATGCTTGAGCCACAAGTACACGGTCTTCGTCATCAGCTGATAAATATTCGATACTATTTGTAATAACAGATTCCTCCTTGAGCTTTCTGATTTTACGATAGGGTGATTCAATAAAACCGTGGTCGTTTACTTCAGCAAACATAGCCAAAGATGAAATCAAACCAATGTTGGGGCCTTCAGGTGTTTCAATTGGGCAAAGACGACCATAATGAGTATAGTGGACATCACGGACCTCAAAGCCAGCTCTTTCTCTGGTTAAACCACCTGGTCCTAATGCAGAAATACGACGCTTGTGAGTGATTTCGGCTAAAGGATTCGTTTGGTCTCCAAATTGTGAAAGTTGCGATGTACCAAAGAATGTATTGATTACGGTGGTCACTACACGAGAATTAATCAAATCCTGTGGCGTAATACTTTCAGACTCCCTCAAATTCATTCTTTCGTGAATAGTGCGAATCATTCTACTCAATGCAACACTGAACTGGTTGGTTAACTGCTCACCAATGGTTTTTACACGACGGTTGCCCAAATGATCAATATCATCAACACCTCGTTCACCCTTTCTCATTTCAATTAAAAATTTGATGACCTGAATAATATCATCCATTGTAAGCACAGTATCTTCTACAGGTACATTCAGATTGAATTGCTGATTTAATCGGTATCGACCTACTTGCCCTAGATCATATTTTTTCGGGCTAAAGAAAATTCGCTCAATAAATTTTTGAGCAGTTTCTAAATTGGGAGGCTCGCTAGAACGAATAAGTTGGTAAACAACTGCTAATGCTTCTTCTGTACTTGCAGTTGGATCTTTTTCAATCGTATTTAATAGCAACATGGAATGAAAACTCTTATTACCGTCAACAACTCTAATCTCCTTAATGCCTGCTTCCTTTAATGATTCTGCATGTTCCGCTGTGAGCTCTGTCCCACTTTCGAAGAAGATTTCACCCGTACGAGTGTTTACAACATCTTCGGTCACAGTGGCACCAATATAATTAGATAAATTATCTTTTTTAGGATTCAGAGATTTAAGTGAACCAAAAGCATTAAAAATATCAGTGTTCGTTGAATATCCAAGGGCCCTTAACAACATGGTAACAGGAAATTTTCTCCTCCGGTCAATAATGACAAATAAACAATCATTAATGTCTGTTGTAAAATCTACCCAAGATCCCCTCGCTGGAATAATTCTCGCCTGGAACAACTTTGTACCATTCGGGTGGGTTGATTCATCAAAGAATACACCAGGTGAACGTTGAAGCTGTGACACAATAACACGTTCGGCACCATTAATAATAAAGGTCCCTTTTTCAGTCATGTATGGGATATTACCAAAATACACATCTTGTTCTATACTTTGCGCATATTTATTCTTATTATTTTCGTCTGTAATGTGCAGAGCCAAACGTACACGAAGCGGCGCAGAATATGTCACACCGCGATCCATACATTCGCCAGGAGTGTATTTAGGTTGGCCTAGATAATAGGTCTTGTATTGAAGAATATAGTTCCGATGTGAATCTTCTATTGGAAAAACGTTATTAAAAACGCCCTCAAGACCAATTTGCTCACGCGCTTCCTGCGGAATCCATTCCTGAAGGAATTGCTGATAAGCCTTGGTTTGAATTGAAAGAAGATCCGGTACATCTACAAACGCAGGAATCTTTGAATAAGACTCTCGTTTTAAGAATTGGTCCAAAGTCATTGAAGCTCCCAATTAAGCCTCCCGATTTTTATTTGTTAAAAGAATAAAAGAAATGATAATTGAACTTATGCCAGTTCAACTTCTGCACCAGCTTCTTCAAGCTGTGCTTTAATATCATTTGCTTCTGATTCAGAAATTCCTTCTTTTAAGGCTTTCGGCGCTGAATCAACAAGTTCCTTTGCTTCTTTCAATCCTAAATCGGTAATGCTACGAACAACTTTAATAACATTGATCTTTGCCTGACCACATGATTTAAGAATAACATCAAATTCGGTTTTTACTTCAGCATCTGCATCACCTGCAGCCGGCGCGGCTGCTATGGCAACAGGAGCTGCTGCGGTTACACCAAATTTGTCTTCGATTTCACTAATGAGTTCTGAGATTTCAACCATATTCGATTCTTCAAGATATGATAGAACATCTGCTCGAGTAACTGCCATTTGAACTACTCCTTATTGGTTTTTCAAATTAAGATTTATTTTCTTTTAAATTATTCAATACACCTACTGCATTTTGTATTGGCGCATTCAAGGTAGAGACCAATTTCTGCAATGGACTGTTTAGCATGGCAACCAATTGAGAAAGTAACTCTTCCTTACTTGGCATATTTGCTAATTTTTTGAATTCTTCTCCGGGCAGGAATTCACCATCAAACAATATACCTTTTACAGTGGGCAAATCATTATTTTTTGTGAATTCCTTAATCACTTTAGCTGGTGCAACTGGTTCGTTATAAGCAATTGCAATAGCTGTTGATCCTACTAAGACTTCGTCAAGTCCAGTAATCATATTTTGCTCTGCAGCTAATTTGATTAGGGTATTTTTTGAAACCTTATATTCAACATCAGCTTCAAAAAATTCACTGCGAAGTTTGGTAATATCACCAACATTAAGTCCATGATATTCAGTAAAATAAATCGCCTTTGCCTTTGAAAAGGTTTCTTTCAATTCTTTCACTTGTTCAATATTTTTATTACTTGGCATAAGTTTACCTTATAGATGCATGGTCGATTTGGATACCAGGACCCATTGTAGATGATACGGACATTTTTTCCAAATACTGCCCTTTCACAGATGCTGGGCGAACTTTCATAACCATATCATAAACTGTTTGAATATTTTCGACTAATTTTTCTGTACCAAATGAAACTTTTCCACATGGAACATGAATAATGCCTGTTTTTTCAACTCGGAGCTCTACTTGTCCAGCTTTTAAATCTTTTACTGCTTTTGCAACATCCATCGTTACGGTACCACTTTTTGGATTAGGCATGAGGCCTTTTGGTCCTAGAATACGTCCCAGTTTACCTAATTCACCCATCATATCTGGTGTAGCTACAATTTTATCAACATCAGTCCAGCCATTTTTAATTTTCGTCAAATAATCTTTATTTCCAACAAAATCTGCTCCTGCTTCCTGACCTTCTTTTTCTTTCGGTCCTTGCGCCAAAACTAAAACAGTGACTGATTTACCTGTTCCATGAGGTAATGGGGTTGTGACACGAATATTTTCTTCCGCATGCCGCGGATCAACATCTAAATTTATTGCCAAATCAACACTTTCATCAAACTTTGAGAATTTGAATTCCAGGACCATATCTAATGCTTCTGCTAAAGGGTACGATTTCATCTTATCATACCCTTCAGTTACAGTTTTATTATTTTTAGACAGACTCATTAATTTATCCCTACCCTTTTACTTCAATACCCATGGAAACACAAGTCCCTTTAATCATCAACATGGCTTGTTCAAGTGTATTGGCATTCAAGTCTGGCATTTTCACTTCCGCAATTGAGCGTATATCCGCTTCAGTAACAGACCCTACCTTTTCCCTATTGGGTTCGCCAGACCCTTTCTCAATTTTTGCAGCTTTCAAGATTAACCTCGCTGCTGGAGGAGTTTTGGTAATAAAAGTAAAACTTCGATCTGCATAAACAGTGATCTCAACGGGGATTAAATTCCCCATTTTATCCTGTGTTGATGCATTAAATGATTTACAGAAATCCATGATGTTTACACCATGTTGACCTAATGCAGGACCAACCGGAGGTGCCGGGTTTGCCTGACCTGCTTGAATTTGCAGTTTAATAAATCCAATGACCTTTTTTGCCATAATATTAAAAACCTATTTTAACTTTCCATTTTAACTTGAAGGTAGTCCAACTCAACAGGAGTTTGGCGACCAAAAATGCTCACCAAAACCTTTAATTTTTGCTTATCATGATTTACTTCCTGAACCGTACCAGAAAAATCCATGAATGGACCATCAGTTACTTTTACTGAATCACCTACCTTAAAAGGAGCTGCTTCTGTTACACGAAGTGGGCCGTCTCCACCATCAAAATCACCAAGAAATCTTTGCGCTTCATCAGGCCTTAGTGGTTGAGGGTTCCCTTTTGAACCTACAAAAGAGATAACCCCATTCACATTTTCAAGAAGATAGCGCGTTTCCTTATTCATCTCAAGTCGTACGAGTAAATAGCCAGGAAAGAATACACGTTCCTTGATTTTTTTCTTCCCATCGCGCATTTCTACAATATTTTCGGAAGGAACCAAAACATCACTAATCTGTTCATCCATTTCAGATGTATTCACGTCGAACAGAATCGCTTCTTTTATTTTTTTTTCCTTACCGGAAATAACACGTAATGTGTACCAATTCATTTCTACAGAATGAAATTAATAATTTTTGATAGAAACAGATCGACAAAGAATAAAAATAAGATTAAAATTAGGGATAAGGATAGAACAACATAGGTAGATCCTTTCAGTTCATCCCAATTTGGCCAAGATACCTTCGCCATTTCAAACTGAACATCAGCGGTAAATTGCTGAAGTTTTTTAATCATTATTTTTCCTTACTTTTTACTCTTTAATAAAAAGAGATTTAATTATTACGGATGCTCAATTGACAGCCAACCATTTTTGCAGGAGAGACAGGACTTGAACCTGCAACCTACGGCTTTGGAGGCCGTTGCTCTACCAATTGAGCTACTCTCCTATTGAATAGCAGAAACAAAATAATTTTTATACTCATACTGAGTTATTTCGTTTCTTTGAAGACAACGTGCTTTCTAACAACAGGATCAAATTTTTTGTACTCTACACGACCAGGATGAAGTTTTTTACTCTTAGTGATAGTGTATCGGTAGCCGGTTCCGGCTGTACTTTCAATTTGGATAATTGTACGTTTGCTGTTACCAGCCATATTGATTTATCCTATTCAACGATTTCAGTTACTACACCAGCGCCAACAGTGTGCCCACCTTCACGGA
>CAZCHA010000032.1:0-15803 GCA_964498175.1 uncultured bacterium | reverse complement strand
TACCTTCGTTTGGTATAACTTGGTTTTTCAATGGATGTCCATCGATAAGTGCTTTATCTGGTTTGATAGGGAGATTTCCCAATGCAATTTGCATGGCTTTCAGAGTCCCCTCTCGAATATTAATCTCATCAATCGTTTTTACATCTACTAATCCAATCCCAATTCCAAGAGCTTGTTCTTGTATAATTGGGAAAAGTTTTTCTCTTTTTATTTTAGAAAGTTTTTTAGAATCCCGAAGTCCCTCAATTGTATGATCGTCGGGTAATATAACTGCAGCCGCTAGAACCGGACCGGCCAAAGGGCCACGACCTACTTCATCTACACCAGCTATTATTTCCATTCTTTTTTCCAATATGATAATCCGTCACTTTGTATCCAAAGTGCACCAGAATAATCTGTCCGATGAATTTGTATTTCATAATCCTTTAATCTGTTCATAACGATGGGAGATGGGTGGGAAAATTTATTGCCATCTCCTACAGATACCACAGCCAATTCAGGTTTTATAATAGATAAAACTTTTTCTGTTGTGCTTGTTATAGAGCCATGATGCCCCACTTTCAAAATATCCACTTTCAAATGATCTCCGAACTGAGTAAGAACTTTATCACCTTCATGTTCCAAATCACCAGTGAATAAAATCGATTTTTCTCCCATCATTAATTTAAAAACTATACTAGCATTATTTACATTATGCTGACTCACAGAGAAAATAGAATCAGGTGCAAAAAATAATATGGATTCCTTGGGTGTTATCTGGAGTATCTCACCAGCTTTGGGTTTCTTAATAAAAGTGTTTAACTCAGAATAACGCTCAATCAAATGATTATAAGTCCACGAACCATACCCAGAATAGGTATCCATGAGTGTATCTGTCGGTATTGATTCAACAACGGATACTAATCCGCCTATATGATCTGCATGAGGATGACTCATTACCGTCCAATTCAATTTTTTAATTCCCAAATGATTTAATACAGGAAGTATTACTCGCTCACCCCAGTCTTCCCTCCTGTTTCTATTTCCAGCATCCACCAACATCGTTTTTCCATTTGAAAACTGAATCAAAGCTGCATCACCTTGTCCAACATCCATGAATATTATGTTTGTCACTGGTTTAGGTGAAATTCTTAAAATAATTAAATTGAGCATGAGTAGAAATGTAATTAGACCCTTGCCACGATATTCTGATTGAAAAATGAGAAAAATACCTAGAATCATCAAACCATAAAGGGCCACATCAAAAAACACAATTTGTTTTACAGGGATTGATGAAAAGGAATAAGAAGAAAAAATCTGGGCAAACCATGATATAGTTGTTTGGAGTAATGAGGCAACATTTCCAGCTAATTGGGATAAAAAAGGAGAAAAAGACAAAGCGATAATCATGAATCCAACTACGACAATAACTCCAATAATGGGAACAATAACCACATTTGCCACTAAAGAAATAATGGGGATCTTGTGAAAGAAAGCTGCCGTGATTGGTAATGTGCCAATCTGTGCTGATAATGAAACTAAAAAGAGCGATAGAGTATTTTTTAGGAATGAATTTTGAATGTGTGTAGGGTTAATTACTTCTGGTAAAAGTTTCTCAAAAAGCCCATAGAAATAAATAATAGAAATCACTGCGGAAAAACTTAAAATAAATCCTAAATCCATAATATATAAAGGATCGTACGCTAGTAGAAGGCAGGCGGCAAAGCCAATGATATTCCAAACATTCCCCGGGCGATTAAGAATGGGTGATATAACATATAGACCAGCCATAATTGATGCACGAATAACACTGGGCTTCCCACCAGTAAGAGCGCAGAAAGCGAATAAACCAAAAATAACAATAATACGATTCCAACCCCATGGAATGCGAATAATTGATGCAAAAATTGTTAAAATAATTAGAATATATCCTACATGCAGACCAGACACAGCCAAAACATGGATTACACCTGTATTGGCAAAATCTAATTTCATATTTTCATCGATAGTGGACTTATCACCTAAAAGTAATGCCGTTAGCAATCCAGCCGTTTTAGAGTCTGTTGCATCGTTCAGTGAGTTTCTGACAAACGCTTGAGCTGAACGAATCCAACTTACACTTAGAGGTAAATTGCCTTGATGAATAATGCTTTTATGTTTTTTAACAATAAATATTCTACCATAATTGCCCTGACGACTAAAGTGGGCTCTAAAATCAAATTCACCAGGGTTTCTTTTACCCACCAGTTTTTTCATTTTTCCCTTTGATAATAGTGTATCACCTTCATTTGGGATTAGGCCTTTTCCAAAAACAAATACATTGAAATCATTTTTGAGTACATTATCCGATAGTAACAATATTTCACAACCAGCTCTCCAGCCGTAATCTGTTTCTTTAATTTCATTAACTATTCCCGAAAATGATAGGGTTTTGCCATGTAAAGAATCAGCCAGGGATAATTTTTGTTCAATCTCATTCTTGCGGACAGACGAAATAAACCATCCACTGGTGAAAATAAGAATCGAAAGTAGAAAAAGAAAAATTGTGTCAGATTGTCTCAGTAAAAGGCCGATGAAAATTATAAAAAATAAAACGAAGGGAATCCACGTATTTTGCCAACTGATTCCAACGAAAATACCCAATGATAAGAAAATAGAACAAAACAAATATAAACGAGTGCGGATCATACTTTTGTACTTGTTTTCCATGCATAAAATGTAACATAAGCAAGATTAGAAGAATAACGATTTGTCCTTATTCTCTCTTTTCTCTAAACTCCTCACCATATTTTTGACTTCAACGGAGATTTCATGGACAGACAAAAAGCCGGATTAATTGCATTTGGTATTATTCTTTTTATCATGTATGCCTTTGGGCTTCATATTTTTGATGCAGTATGGTCGTTTCCTAGTCAGCGTGCAGTGCCTCTCATGGTATTGGCTTTGGTGGGAACGGGTATTTATGCTACCATTCGACTAGGTTTTCCCCAAATACGATATTTAAAACATGGAATTAATGTTACTAAAGGTCTTTATGATAATCCTGCAGATGAAGGGGATCTAAATCACTTTAGGGCGCTAACCACTGCACTCTCTGCAACAGTTGGGATTGGAAATATCGCCGGTGTAGCCACTGCAATTTATTATGGCGGTCCCGGTGCACTTTTCTGGATGTGGGTCACTGCTTTTTTTGGTACTACTTTAAAGTATGCAGAATGTACATTGTCTATGCGTTACCGTGAGATGGATGCTTTGGGTAAAACTGCTGGTGGTCCTATGTATACAATTGATAATGCGTTAGGGAAAAACTGGCGATGGATGGCAGTAGCATTCGCTTCTTTTGCGGTCATTTGCTCCTTTGCTACCGGAAATGCTATACAGTCCTTTACAGTCTCCGATCAAATTTATTCTGAAATTTCTGGGGTCATTGGCCAAACTCATTATTTAACCCTCAAACATGAGCTCTGGGCAGGATTCCATGTCTCTATTCTGCAATTCATCAATGGAATTGTAATGGCTACCATAGTTGGTATGGTTATTATTGGTGGAATCAGCCGGATTGGCAATGTGACTGGTTACCTGGCTCCTATTATGGCATTAGTTTATGTAACAGCTGCATCTATAATTATTATTGCAAATATAGGTAAAATTGGTGAAAGTTTTTCCTTGATATTTACCATGGCTTTTAACCCACCTGCTGCCGTTGCAGGCACTGGGGGCGGAATTTTAATGACCATGCTTTGGGGAATTAAACGAGGATTGTATTCAAACGAAGCTGGTCAGGGGTCGGCTGCTATTGCGCATTCTACGGCGAAAACAAAACACCCTGTACGGGAAGGTGCTGTCGCTATGTTGGGCCCTTTTATAGATACACTTATTATTTGTACCATGACAGGTTTGGTTATTCTCTCCACCGGCGCCTGGAAACACACACAATTTTTTGTGAATATAACAGCAACATCTGCTGAAGAAGCGAGACAAGCTATAGAATTAGGCGTTTTTCAAGGTCGTGAATTATTTAATAGCAGTTTACTCACTTCTTTCGCTTTCAAAGACGGTTTGAGTTTCCTTTTTAATTATGGTGACAAGATTGTAACCGTGTCCGTGCTTTTATTCGCTGTTTCTACAGCCATAGCATGGTCTTTTTACGGCAACCGGTCAGCTGTTTATCTTTTTGGAGAAAAAGCCATTATGCCCTATTTATGGGTCTATGTGGCATTCGTCTTCATTGGGGGCATTGCAGAATTAGAAGCAATCTGGGCATTTGGGGATGCGGCCTTAGGTATCATGACATTTCCCAATTTAATATCGATTGTTCTCCTTACAGGTACATTGAAGGGTATGACAAAGGAATATTTCTCAAAAGAACATGTCCCCTACCAAAAATGATGATTATCTAGCTGTTGCTGTGGAAGCTGCCATGGCAGCATCTCATATCATCATGGAAGCCCTGCATAAGCCCAGGGTAGCGAATCATAAAGGGAAAACAGATCTTGTTACCGAAACAGATCTTCATTCGGAAAATTTAATTAAATCCATAATTCATGCATCCTATCCAGATCATGATTTATTAGCAGAAGAATCTGAGGAAGAATCTTCCCAGTCTGAGTTTCTCTGGATCATTGATCCTTTAGACGGTACAACAAATTTTGTACATGGTTATCCTCCCTTTGCCGTTTCTATTGGGTTATTTTTTCAAAACAAACCCTTGATTGCAGTTGTCATGGAAATGCCAAACACGAAACTTTATACTGCAATAAAAGATGAAGCTGCTTGGTGCGATGGCGAGCCCTTCACCTGCTCACAAACAAACACTATTGAAAAAAGCCTATTTGTAACAGGGTTTGGCTATGAACATGATGATTTGTGGGAGAAAAATATGGCCTTGTTCAAACATTTTACCGATAGAACACATGGTGTTAGGCGACTTGGCGCTGCTGCGGTAGATCTTTGTCACGTTGCTTCGGGAAAAGTGGATGGATTCTGGGAGTTTGATTTAAAGCCCTGGGATACAGCCGCTGGTATTTTAATTGCGGAAGAAGCAGGATGTGTTGTATCTCAAATGGATGGCTCAGATTATTCTATAAATGATAATAATATTTTAGTGGCAAATCCAAACATTCACAGGGAAATGATTTTGGAAATAGAAAAAATTATTTAAACTGATCCCTAAATTGTTTCTCAGACCAAAGAGATTCTATTTTATATATTAGTTCTGTCTTCTTATAGAAATATATTAATTCCATAGCATAAAAGTGATAAACAGGTCCACCCTTTTCACGGGAACCTTCCCAATGATAATAAACTGATGCCTTTTCTTTTTCTGAAACTATATCAAGTATCTCAAGATGGTAATCGTGCCATATGTCTGCATAGGGTGTCAAATCTGCTAAAAAAAGAGAATCATTTTGTGAAAACTGAACTAGGATCAAGGGTACAATCATTTCAGTAAATGTGGAGTCACCTTTTTTTGTCAAAATTAATTTTTGTCCGTCTCCTGCTCTACCTGTAAGGACAGGAGAGTTTGCAGAAACAACTTCGCCATTTATTTCATGGATCAGATCACCAATATCCAGCATTGTTTGCAGTGAATCATCTACAATACCGGTAACCAACAAGTTACCATCTGAATATTCTGTGAATATACCTAACCCAATATAGGGGGTATGATAATACCTAAAGTCTTCGGAGATCATGGAATACACAATGGAATCAGCACCGGCATAGCGGGCTTCTATAAATTCTGAAATTTCCGCATCTTTCAAGGGGGCAGAATACAAAACCGATAAAATGAAAATGAATGAATTGAGACGAAAAATCATCGGATTATAATTTATATTTATCCATGAGACTAATTTCATCTACCCGACCTTCAAAATTGAAATCGTAGATAACTCCGGTTAACCATTCCTTTTCACTTTCAAGATTATCAAAGGTTACATTTTTGTACCAAATTTTTTCTATCGCATTCCATTTGTATTTGTTTGCTTTCACGATATCTTTCTTAACAGGGTCATAATTAAAATTAGTAGCAAAAATAACATAAGTCGGTTTTTGAGAATTTTCTATAAGTTCAAGCACTGGTCTATCAATGTCGTATGATGAGTGGGTCAAAAGATGTATAAGGGCATCTACATCATTCATGGCGCGGTGGGCTTCAAAATAGAAACCATGCCAATAGCAAAGAAGTTCCTGTTTAGAACTGGTAAACCCCCTGCCCAACCAGTCTATATCATTTATAGAGCAGGCCCAGATCTTATTCGGTGATACAGATGAATGTTTCTCCACAAATGCACGATCAAAAGATGCATTATGTGCCACCACTATATCAGTATCCCTAAGGATTGTATCAACTTTCCCCCAATCAATGGACTGCCCATTAACCATATCATCACTGATACCTGTAAGCATTGTTATTTCCTGGCTTATCTCTTCACCCGGATCATTGAATGATTCATACACTTGGTCAATAGAAATAATCATTCCAGATGACTTTTCAAATGTTACTACTTTGAGTGCCAATTCAATGATTTTATCGTTTACCCGGTTTACTCCCGTTGTTTCAGTATCAAGGAAGCCAATTGAAATGCATTCCTGGTCGGTGATCAATAATTCTGGAGCAGGTTTGCCAAATTTTTTTAAAATAATGTTGTTTTCACTTGTTTGAATGGATTTAATAAATGTCATTATTTACTATTTTACTTTTTTATTAGTTCTGGGTTTACGGTCAAACATCAATAACAATAAATAATAATAATTTGCTGGGATTAATTATGGCAAATCTACACCTCATTCCAAAAACAAAAAACCCTGCGAATATGGAATCTTAGTTTTACCCTACTTCAATCTAATCATTTATAATTTTATCATTACCATTTTGATAACCGATATCAATTATTCCATAATTATTCTCAGACTGATCTCCTTTCTTGAAATACATCCAATAAAACATGGGAATTATTCCAACTATAGTAAACAATAATAGCATCCAACGACCAGACTTATTTATATCATGTAATCGTCTGATCCCTAGTGACAGATTTGGTAGAATGAGTATTCCGCGAGTTAATTCTGTAAGCATAAAAGTGGACATACCGGGAATAATTTCAATTGTGAAGGCCATTAGTATATCAATTACACCTGCAGTTAGGCCGATTACAATATTAAATATTAGAAAATATCTGGCTTCAGTTCTACAAGAACGACCATTAAATTTGATAAAATCTTTTAAAGATTTTAATATCCAGTAATTCATTGTTTACCTCAAATATTATTTAGAAAATCTACTATGAGCAAAAAGAAACATGGGCACTATTAAAAATAACCAAATCGGTATATTTTTTAAGATTCTTACAATGTCCATTAGACTATATTCAGATTTGTATTTATTTTCATTCGTTTCCTTCTCTCTTTGCAACCCTACTGTTGGGCGAGATTTCGATTCTCTTTGGGTATAAAGAAAAAATTATTAACATAGAATTTATTAATGGGGCTCAATTGATATTCATAAATATCAAAATTATCCAAACTAGACATTGATTCTCCATTGAAAAAATATCCATTATAGTTGAGGTTATGGAGTAAATCAAAAACAGCCATCACATTATCTACTCCGCAATGTCTCGCTTCAGATTCTAGAGTAATTATAGGTTGGAATTTTTCTAATAATTTTTGCCCACCTGTTAGAACATTTAGTTCATGTCCTTCCACATCACATTTAATAAAATTCACTGGTGTTTGATTTTGATTACAGAAGTAGTCATCGAGCGTTGTTTTTTCAACCGTAATTTTTGTACTAAGACCTTCTTGCTTGTTGTTATGAATTGAAGCACTTGGGGATGTTTTTTTACCAGGAATTAACAGGGTAGCTTCACCTTTAGAAGATGATAACGCTAATAATTCGAGCTTAACATTGTTGCTGTTAGAATGTTTTAGCAACGTATTTAATTGGTTGTAGAGCACTGGCTGAGGTTCAAAAGCAAATACTTGACCATATTTCCCAACATATTTTGACATCCAATAAGTATAAGCACCTTTATGTGTGCCAATATCAATAACAGTTTGCCCAGCTTTTAAATGACTAAGCATAAATTTTATTTCCTGTTTCTCTACTTTAAGGCGATATCGCCAAGCACGAAAAATCCACCGTAAAATTTCTATATTGAATTTATTTACCATAATTCTTGAAAATTTTTACTTCTTCTAACATTATCTGGCTTTATCCTGTATTGGAGATTAATACTATAACTTACCAATCCTATAAACAAAAAAGCCCACGAATGTGGGCCCTAATGTTTTAGAAAGGTCAAGTTTATTTAAGCAGTACCATCTTCCTGGTTTGCCTGAACTTCCCTGCCTGGACCTGGTAGAGATAAATTCCAGCACTTACGGGTGAACCAGCATCGTTGGTGGCGTTCCATTTGATTGATTTATAACCGGCAGTTTGCTGACTGCTAACAAGATTATTTACTATCCTACCCATCATATCGTAGATGGTGATATTAACCAATGCATCTTCTGGTAAATCATAGCGGAGCGTAGTGGTCGGGTTGAATGGATTTGGAAAATTATTATGCAAATTAAAGCCAATAGGTACCTGATTAATTTCATAGTTAGATACAAAAACACATGACTGAATACAGTCGTCCATTGAATTAAAAAATGCATTAGAATAATCCACGCTATCTGCTACAAAATCACAACCTGAGATATAAACGCAACTATCATTTACCCACCCTATCCCAAGCAGCATTTCACATGATCCAAAATCAATGCCGGTAAGGTCAAAACAATCCGTGGATGAATTACAATTTATTAATTCACCATTTAAATAATAATCTGCCCAACACCCACCGCAATAATTTGAAACACATTCTGCATCCGGATAAGTTGAGCATTCAGTCACTATACAGGGATCTGCAAAACAATCTACAGGCATTTGACATTCATCCGAGAAGGCAATTGATGATATATTAATCGCTTCACACTCGACACATTGTACAGTATCTCCTTCAATATCTACAAACCTGTCATTGTAATCATTCAGCATGTCAAGATCATCCAAATGGGTTATCCAGGATAGAAATTCACCATATTCGTCCTCAAGGAAATATACTGAACAACTATCCATACAAAATGAAGCCTCAGCATCACGAACATACCCAGTAACACCAAAAATGGGTGTTGAAAGCATTGAAACTGCAAAAATTATTTTAAATATTTTCATCTCATACAAATCTACATATCATCCCACAAACAAAAAACCCCACAAATGTGGGGCTTTTTATATTGATAATAATTTCATTCTTCCTAGTCAGAAGTAGTGACATTCTTTTTTGATTCCATGTAAAACAGGACAATTAAGCTAATTAATACAGCCATCAAAACATAGAATGCTGGGTTGATGGGTATTGCATCAACAGCCGCATGATAGACTGGCATAATTGCTAAAATAACCTGAATCCCAATTACAACAGGCACTGATTCTTTCAGTTGTTGGTCTGATAACCAAATAGGAAGCATCCAAAATAAGATGGCAATACAAACACAACCAGCCCCATGGTGTTCTGCCAGGGTAGTAATACCAACTGAATGCTCCCAAAAATTCATTTCTGAAATCATACTTCCGCCAAACAGCATCAACACGCCCTGCACCAATTGCAGACCTGCAAATATTTTAAATAAAAGCTTCAAATTCATAGACTCTCTCCATAGGTTTGTTGTTTAATATTATAATCTACCCATCATTCGACAGAATTAAAATACGCAACTTGTTTTGATTATATATTAATATTTACCTATAGGAATAACTGGAATTAATGAAAAATTAGTTTTTCCTGGTTTTAATTCAAAATCAAACACTGCGGCTACAAGAAACCACGTATAAGCTTTTAATCTTAAATTGGTGTAATCGTCGGATTTAATTTTACCGATACCTACGCCAATCATTGGACTATCGTGTATATCAGGAAAAACCGTAACCTGTAAATCAAGGTATCTCTCACTTATTTTTGATTTAAAAAACTTTTTGTATCCATAGGTGACAGCGGGATTAATGAAATCTAAAGTTTCTGTATTCTCATCTGGTGCATGACCTTGAAAGATAATGCCTCCACTTAATTGAACACCCCAAAATAGTTGTTTGTTAGAGCTTATTCCTATTTCTATACCTGGGCTAATATACGGTGAACGTATTTTGTAATAACCAAAATCCTGACACCAAATCAACTCAATTAATAGTAGAAATGTGATATACCTAGACATTTACAAATCTACACATAATCATATTTACAAACAAAAAATTACCCTACAATATAGAACAGGAATTTTTCCGACACTACCCCGTCTTGCTTGTCCCCTTCCCTAAGACTATTTAGTTGAATCTGAAAAGCCAGTGACAGTACCAGTGGAAGCACTACAAAAGAGGCAATCTTAGGAGAACTACAGAAACTAAAGGTTAAGCATCAAGAGGATGTGAATTAAGACTAAGAGGGATTATTACACCTACCTGAACATCCGGTTATTTTGTTAGATTTGGGCGATAAAATATTAAATTAAATGAAAAATCCCATCATCATATCACTAATTTTCCTCTCTGTTGGGCTTAGCCAACAAGGATACTATTATAATGAACTTGTAGAAATGGATAATGGATTATGGACTGTAAAGTTTAGTGATGAACCTATCTCGGGTAAGGTTTATGATTATTTTGAGGAATCTAACCCATATTCTGGGGTAATTATTTCTGGTAAAAAAGTTTATATGGGTAATATGGTCGATGGGAAAAAAGAAGGAAAATGGAAGTCTTATTTTCATAGTAATGGAAAAAAGAAATTTGATGAGAATTGGAAGGATGGTGAACGAAATGGATTATTCACCCAATGGTATGAAAATGGAAAGAAACAAAAAAGAGGGACTTACAGGTATGGGGAATTAGATGGAGTATGGATTTGGTGGTTTGAGAATGGACAAAAGAAAGATAGAGGAGTTTACAGGGATGGGAAACAAGTAGGAATATTTACCCAATGGTATGAAAATGGGCAGAAGAGTTTTGAAGGGACTTACAAGGATGGGAAAGAAGACGGGTTACAAACTGAATGGTATGAAAATGGACTAAAACAAAAAGAAGGCACTTTCAAGAATGGGAAAGAAGATGGATTACAAACTGAATGGTATGAAAATGGACAAAAGAGTTTTGAAGGTACTTACAAGGATGGAAAAGAAGATGGATTACAAACTGAATGGTATGGAAATGGAGAGAAGAAATTAGAAGGGACTTTCAAGTTTGGGGTATTAGTTGAGTTAATAGGTATGTGGAACGAGGATGGTTCTGTGAAAAAATAATCAACTTTTCTTAGCCCATTTCTTTTTTTTCTTCTTTTCTTTCATTTAATTAATTATACAATTATTCGGCTTTCTAGTATGGAACCTATGCTCAATTATTATTTAGTATTACATTGATTAGAATCGAAGCATCTAAGATATTTAATAATCCATTGGAATCATAATCCGCCAAGAAGTATTGAATATCGTTAGGTGTTAAATCACCAAGGATAAAATCATAGATCAAAAGTAAATCAGCGATGCCAATACGACCATCTATGTTTATATCACCTATGAGGTACGAATATGAATAACTATATAAAAATGAATATGAATCATTCATAATTTGGTCAAAATATTCATTTGGACCATCAACCCAGTCCCCGTTTAAGGTACCCCAATATTCATGCCCCTCACTCTCTTCTACGTAGAGTTCGTTTACTAGGTTCAATTCATTTAATCGATCATGAATGAGATTTGAACCATACACATATGGTAAAGCTATATCAATCGTAAATGGATAGCCTGAATCAAATGGAACCACGAGATCTAATGTACCGTGAAACATTATAGTAGGTGTATTATTCTCCTGATCTATCCAGTCTAAATCACCAATCGCCCCCCAGCAACTTATGATAGCTTTGGGCTTACTATCATGGGCATAATCGTTTCCTTCACAATCTATACATCCAAGATCTGGGTCTATTACTCCTCCAAAAGTTGATTCGGGCCTCTCATCATCTTCTGTAAAAGCCAAATGAAGCCCAATAAACGAACCTGCGCTTGTGCCCCAAACAAATATATTTTCATAGTCTATATCGTATTCCTGGTAAAATTCACGTAAGTATCTTACAGCTGCACTTGCATCTTGTACACCTCGATAAACTGCTCTTTCACCGCTATAGCTGCTGATTATATTTAAACCCAGTCTGTAATTCATACTGACTGCTACATAGCCTCTTTTAGCTGATGCAATTGACAAGGCTACAACGTCTTCTGCTTCATTATGTCCTGTAAAAAATGCACCAGAATGAATAAATATAATTACAGGCCTGTTTGTCAATGTATCACCTGTAGGTTCATAAACATCCATATCCAAATCAATATCATAAGTATTCCATTCAAACAAAAAGATAAAGGGTAGATCAGGTGCATTTCCGTATACCACATCTTCTGTTATAGTTACTTCATCAAAAATTTCATCCAGGTAACGTGTTTGTGATATTAAATAAGAAAAAATTAATAAAATTGAAGGTAATACTCGAAGAATCATTTTTATGGTTTTGTTTTATTGCTCTGTTACAACTTCAATTAAAACATATTCATTATAATTTTCCCAAATTTCATTTTTTCTTTTTTTATATTGTTTTTCTTTCTCTACACGTCCATTTTTATGCCACCATATCCATTTACCTGTTGAATCTCCACACATAAAATTGCCTTCTCTCATCTTCTGTCCATTCTCATACCAATAAGTCCATAATCCTTCAAATTGCCCATTATTATAAGTATGCCTCCATTCTTTTTGCCCTGTCACATAATACAGACTTACAGAACCATCAAGGATACCATGTTTATAAGTTTCTTCCAGTTTACGTTTATTTGGATACCATTCTGTCCATAATCCTTCTTTTTTACCATTCTTTATTTTACCTATTAGGACTTTCATATCATCAATCACCTGATAAATACTACCATTTACAATTTCATCACTAAACTTTTTCTTATAAAAACCATCTTGCTTTACAATATGTTTGATATTGTACTCATTCTGCCCCCAAGCTAATCCAATAAATAGCAGTAATAATATATACCTAATCATCCCCAAATCTACATATCATCTATACAAACAAAAAACCCCACGAGTGTGGGGCTTGATGTTGTAGAAAGGGTAAATTTATTTTAACAGTACCATCTTCTTGGTTTGCCTGAACTTGCCAGCCTGTATAGTATAAAGATATAATCCCGCTGATACTGATTGTCCTATGTTGTTGGTGGCATTCCATTGAATTGATTTGTAGCCTGCATTTTGCTGACTGCTGACCAGATTGCTCACTACTCTGCCCATCATATCATAGATAGTAATATTTACCAATCCATCTTCTGGTAGGTCGTACCGTAAAGATGTAACTGGATTGAATGGATTCGGATGGTTTTGGTGGACTTTATAGACTATTGGAATATCATTATCCCCTACTATGTTCACACTCTCAAGAATTACAGAAACAATAGTGGAATAATCAGTCCAATAGCCAAGAAAAGCTGATACTCTGTAAAAATACTCTGTATTAAACTCAAGGTCATTATCAGTATAAGTATTATCCTGTAAAAAACTGGACTCAACAGCTGTTATAAAAAGTGAATCAGTAGATCGTTCTATTTTATAATACTGAAAATTTTCTATGGGATCCCAAGCTAAAATGGCCGAAACATTTTCAATGGTGTAATGCAAGCCTGTAACAGCAAAAGAATATTCATAGGCTCCCATATCTGGAGCCAACCCGAAATAATTGGTAATATCTTCTTCACCATCTCCATCTAAATCTACTGTACCGGCATCAATACAGGGTGATCCCTGTTGTAACGAAAAGTCTCCATTTTCTGCATCTGAAAAAAGAGGATTAGCATAGATATTGCCTTCATCATTCCAATCAATATTACTGTACGTAATAGTTGCTTGTGATGAGGACAGAGTTACATCATTTGGGACATTCTCCCAGAAGATTGTATTTGTAATCGTAATACTCCCATTAAAACCAAAGGTACCAATGCCTCCACTTGAAGTCCCTGCATCGTTTCCATAAATCGTGGAATTATAAAGTTTAAGATTATTTTCAAACCATAAGGAAATCCCTGCTTCATATTCAGCAGAGTTATGATAAATATTAACATTCTCCATGATAGCATTACCATGGTCCATAAAAACGCCTCCACCAGAGGCTGCAAAGTTACCTTCTCCTTCAGTGGCGATATTTTCAAATATATCTACATCTCTGAGCGCTGCAACAGAGGCTGCTATCATTATCCCACCTCCAAGCCAAGTAGCAGTATTATTGGAAATAATAATATTTGTTAAAGTTGGTCCTTCTTGTTCCCAAATGGAAATTCCACCACCGGCATACGCATGGTTTCCAGTTACAATTAAATTTTCCAGAACAGGTATGGATGGTGTCATTTCCCAATCAGTGAATTCTGGATTAGGCGGACAAATATAAATACCTCCTCCACCATAACATTTCGCATCTTCGATATTTCCTCCCGTTATTGTCAAATTAGCAACTTTCACATTTTCACATCTTTCAATAACCAGAACCCGACTTTGATGATCAAAGTCTGCCTCAGCATCTAAAATGGATGTTTCCCGAGTTACACCGATTAGATGCACATTGTCAGGAATAGAAATAGGAAATTGTTCGCCTGTCATAGATGGAGAGAATGTTCCTTCTCCCACATAGATTGTGGTGGTTAAAGTTGAATCATCTTTTACAAGACTTAATGCATGACGAATCGTTTTAACCGGCCCTGTTTCATTTCCAGAATTATTATTATTTCCATCCACGGAAACATAAATTGAATTGCCTTCCAAACAATTCCCGGAAATATCATTTTGGATGTATTCTGCATTTTCATTTCTTGATTTCAGGACATATTTATTGACTGTGTTAGACTCACAATCAATATCATCAAAAATACTATAACTCACATCAATTGATCCTTCAAATCCACGGGAATAAAAGTTTTTACCGTCACTGCTATTATTATTTTCAAAATAATTATTTTGGATTACCATTTCATCAGGAATATCTCGCACTGTTTGTCTAATACGATGTCTATCTTCATCAAATTCAACATCATCATCAGCAAAGTGACTTATTGCACCGCCATAGTTCACAACATCTCCATTTTCACCTGGATAGCCATTGTCAACAAATCGGTTATACATGATTGTTGGATAAGCTTTATAAATTAAGATTCCACCGCCTGATCGATCCGGACGTTGAATCAGCACGGCACAAGCATCAATTTCAATTAAATTAGTTCCAATTCCATTTTGGAATGTTAAGCCTATAATTATAGGTGCAATATTTCCATCTCGAATAACCAGACAACTCCCAAAGGCGGGATTGGATGGTTCTGGAACACCATTGATGATAGTCCCTTGAATATTCTCATTATTAGTCCAATTGGTATTAAGGTTATCATTAATCGCATGACTGGCGAGGACTATTTCTTTTTCAAGAATAAGATTTTCTGAATAAGTGCCCTGTGCAACAAGGACAGTGTCGCCATCCACTGAAGCGTTAATGCCTTCCTGAATGGTTGTATAATCTGAAGGGATATTTATGGTTGTAGAAAATACTAACCCAACAAAAAATAGTAATGATATATACCTAACCATTCCCAAATCTACACATCATCCCACAAACAAAAAACCCCACGAATGTGGGGCTTGATAAAGAAATATGTATTATCAAAAGTAATGATTCTTACTTCATAGACTA
>CAZCHA010000031.1:1866-17775 GCA_964498175.1 uncultured bacterium | reverse complement strand
CAAATATAGTCGTAGGTAGGCATTAAAAATAAATTATTATAGTAAAACTCTTGACCTGAAGTTATAAATAATCAGTCAGAATATTTAGACAATAATGCATCATTCACACAAGATGGGACGAAAGCGGAAATATCACCACCATTTTTTACCACATCTTTTACAACCGTAGAATTCAAATGAATATATTTTTCATCCGGCATCATAAATAATGAAGCAATGTCCGGGTTAAGATGAAAATTCATCATAGCCATCTGAAATTCAAACTCAAAATCACTCACATGCCGAAGCCCTCGAATGATTGCAATTGAATCAGAATTTTTTGCATAATCAACTACAAGTCCAGTGAATTGGTTGACTTTAATATTATTAATATGTTTTGTTGAATCAGTTATTAAAGCCAATCTTTCTTCAACAGAGAATAAAGGATTTTTTTCAACATTTATAGCAACAACAAATTCAAGGACATCAAATAATTTTGCTGCCCGGGTTGCAATATCGATATGTCCATTGTGAATAGGATCAAATGTTCCTGGATAAATTATTTTTCTCATAAGTTTGTCCAAGTTAAAATTCGTGTATTACCATAATCAGTCACATCTGCATCTAAAAAAGGAACCTGACTCTTTTCACACTCTAGAATGAGTTTACCATTTTTATTTAATCGTTCATAAATTTTTTCTACAAGGGGCTTAAGATCAAATCGACCATAAGGAGGGTCAGCAAAAATAAGGTCAAAGGATCTGCCTTCTTTTAAAAAACTGAATACATCCAACTTAATGAAAGAAAAATCTACCCCATGAAATTTCAGTGAATTTTCTTTCATTAATGATAAACTTTTATCATGTTTTTCCACAAAGGTGACGAAAGAAGCACCTCGACTTGAAGCTTCTAAGCCCATAATTCCGGAACCGGAAAAAAGATCCAAAACAGATGAATAATGAAATGGTACCAGTTTATCAAAAATACTTTTTCTAACCCTTGATTTTGTTGGACGATATGGCATTTTTTTGGACATTTTAATAGAGATGCCTTTGAATCGTCCCGCAAGGATTTTCATTCAATCTTCCAGGATGGAAACATAAAATCCAGCTCTTGGCTCGGGGTGGTCAGCATCGTTGAATAGGACGAACTTCCTAAGAAGTATCTCATCGCCGACATTAGAAATAATAGCACTAGCTTGAAGAATATCCGCTTTATTTCTCACCCAAATGAGCATGGGCCCATATATCTGGTTTTGTGTAAATACCTGTTCAAAATACTTTAAAGAATAATCAGTAAGTAATGTGTCTAGTTGAATCATCAAATCCATTTTAGATAAACTACCTGTTGCCACATCTTTCGAATTTTCTGGAAGGTCGAAACTATAATACCATAAAAAGATTGTACTATCTTGTCCCGTCGCTTCCACTGAGAAAGATGTCGGACTTACATCTAATATATTTTCTATATTGGGATTGATTCCACTTAAATATTCCAGACTCACAAAAGATTTAGTAATAGTAAGTGCATTATAACGATCCAAGTCTGTTTGAGTTAAGATCGATAACAAAGCTGAAGTAATAGATTTGGATTGTTTAAGCAGATTATCTGATGGTGACTGGCTTCCAGCTGGTTTTGAAATTTCATTTTCCGATGTACTTGATCGTTCAATAAAAAAACCTTTATCCACTCCAAAATATTGATTATTCAATTCTCGTTTTAATTTGAAAATATTGAACGCGATAAATAACCCAACAATTAAGATAAGCCCAAGAGCAGGTCCTGTAGTTATTTGGTGAAATACCTTTTCTATAATATCTTCCTTTTCATCTATTACTTCTTTTTCAGCAATAACATCTTCTTCCACCTGTGTTGGAATAACATTTGTAAAAAAGAAATCGACTATACCTGGTTCATCAAAAAAGTTAAAAGAATGGCCAACAGATGGGCTGGTAATCAATTGTGTTAACTGGTTGGCTTCAAATTCTGGAATACCTCCTACATACTGATCATTAATATCCACACCCTCAAACGGCAATGGAATCCTGAGATCTGATGATTCCCATGCAGCGGTGGATTGGCGACCCAATTTTTGTGGACAAAATACAGGAATATCATCTAATTCAGATTCTTCCAGCCCCAATGCGGCCAAAGTAATTTCGTTTTTTTCATCTGTGGTAGAAATTACTTTTGGTACCCCTCCAGTAAATGCAACCTTACCCATGTCAAAGCGGTTATTCTGAACTTTCATAAAGTTATACTGATTACCTGTTCGATGTATAATTGCAGCTTCCGACATGCCCGACCCGTCGAGATAAAGTGAACTCACAGGGCCCATCCAATGTGGTGTCCCACCTAATTCAGTAATAGTAAGCTTGATTGTTCTTATAAGTGCATTTGAAACACTACTAACGTGTATATTAGATTCATCTGGTAAATAGACTTGTCCGAAAATGGAAACAGGCTGCGAAATTGGTCTGGCTTTTTGTGATTCAAGCCAATAGATATAATCTATACTGTCTTCTCTTGAAAGATCCTGATCTGATTCTACAATGGAATGTGTGATGATATTGTCGGGGAGACCTACAACAACATCTTGACCATCAAAGGGATATGACTCTTTTGATTTACGGAGTGCTGATGCTAAAACGGAGTTTAATTCCGCTTCATCATAAATAATAGTTGAGATGCTATCTGTAAATGGAACTCGAACAAGACTTTGTAATATAGATAAATCACCATCGCGAACCCAAGCAGCACAAAGGAGAAATGTATCTGATATAACTAAGCCAACCATATGTGCTCAGTCAGCTTAATCCCAGCTTTTTTGTCCGTCTTTAATAATACCGTGACTATTTGCCTTAAAGGAGAATAATAAATAACGGGGTTCTTTGATAGTTTCTTTTATCGGACTTGAAACTTTCAAACTAGCACCATCTTCCCCAATTTCCATTTGATAGGGAATATTAGTAAGTGGGCAATAATAATTTGAAGAATCGGGTAAATACGTTTTATAAAACTCTATTGCCTCAACGCGTTTCATAGGCTCTTCTTTTATAATCTCAATAAAGTTTTCATCGCTTTCATATCCAGGTAAATCTTTTATTCGAATAAAGGATGTATCAATTCTGCCTAGATCTTCTGCAAATATTGCAATTTGAACCGTAGTATCAATGATTGTATCCCTTCGAAAACTTTTAAATCCAAATGTTGTGTCAAATTCAAACTCAAAAGATTCACCAATATCTACAGAAAATATTTTCCCGCCAATTTTGATCTCCTGCTCTCCTATGAATAATGAATCCGCCACCGTAGAATCTCTAGTTGCATTTATCAAAGTCATAGCTTCCAGAGAATTAGGATTGTAGTTCCCGGTCAAACTTGAATAAAAAACCTGAGCATCATAAAGATTATTCATCCTATAACGGCTTTCTTTCTGGTAATGTTCTTCCTCCTCCCAGATTGCAACTGGCACATAGATTACAATTATTAGGAAAAACATTGCAAGTATTATTGCAATTTCAAGAAGGTCAGTTTTGTTTTGTTCGGACAAGTTCATATTTGACTAATTATAAGATGATATGTGGTTTCAACTTTTCAAGTGTCTTAGGACCGATTCCTTTGACTTTTAACAGGTCATCGGTACTTTTAAATGGCCCGTAATCATCACGAAATCGAATAATTCTTTCAGCAGTTACAGTTCCAATTTTTGGAAGTTTTACCAAATTCTGCTTTTCGGCAGTATTAATATTAATAATTTCTGTATGCGGTATATAATCCTTTTCTATTGATGGCTCTGACGAATTTAACCCTTTTCTTTTACTAATATCATATGCTAATGTCGCTTTTTTTTCGAATGACTCCTTGTCTGATAAAGTAACTGGTTTAAAATCATCATACAGATGGCTACCTTGGTATAATTTTACTCCATACCCAAGAATAAGTGTACAAACCATAAAAATAATGACCTGCTTTTCCCGTCTGGTGAACAATGTCATTAAATATCTATTTTTGATAAAGGATTTTGAATTGGTTCAAGATCATTTTCAAGCGATTCAATCAATTTTTTAGTACTTCTAGATAATTTTTTGGGCGTTTCAATCTGTATCTTAACCAATTGGTCTCCATTAGACCTACTCCTTAATCGCGGGAATCCCTTTCCTTTCAATCTCAATACCTGACCTGATTGAATCCCCGCTGGAATCTTGAGCCCCGCTTTACCATCTACAGTAGGAATTTCTATCTTTCCTCCCAATACTGCAGTAGGATACGAAATTGTGGCTTCAAGTAATACATTTTCACCGTCTCGGACGAAATATTTATGATCTTCTTCCACAAATACAACGATTAGATCACCGGGAGTTTTCGAAATATTTTCATTCCCTTGTCCGTTCAAAGTCATATAGTTACCTTCCTCCACACCAGCAGGGACATTCACTTTAATGGTTTCTTCTTTTTTGATCATTCCATCCGGGCCTGACCCAGTAGGACGGTTTCCAATTCTTTTACCGGAGCCTTCGCAATGAGGACACGTAGATGTGGATCGCATATGTCCAAGAATCGTATTCTGTACAGTAGAAACTTGTCCTTGCCCTTTACATGTAGGACATGTGATAAATTCAGCACCTGATGCAACAACAGATCTTTTAATCTTAATTTTTTTCTCAATACCCTTTGCAATTTCTTCAAAAGTTAATTTCAATTTAATCCGGATATCAGTCCCACGCCCCCGAGATCGTCCCCTGCCACTTCCTCCAAAGATACTCTCAAAGGGGCTTCCACCAAAAATATCACCGAATTGCGAAAATATATCATCCATGCTCATATGAACACCGCCACCACTAAACCCGCCGGGACCTCCTGTATCACCCATCCCCACACCAGCATGTCCATATTGATCATACCGTGACCGCTTTTGGGCATCACTTAATACAGAATAGGCTTCTGCTGCTTCTTTAAAATTCTTTTCAGCTTCCTTATCATCAGGATTGCGATCTGGGTGAAATTTCAGAGCAAGTTTTCGGTAAGACTTTTTAATCTCATCTTCAGATGCATTTTTGGAAACACCTATTATATCATAAAGATCTCTCATTTCTTATTTACAATCACTTTTGCATGGCGAATCACTTTATCACGGTAAGAATATCCCTTTTCAAAAACGCTCAAAATTACATGGTCATCCATGGATTCATCTGTCTGGGTCATCATTGCATCGTGTATATCAGCATCCATTTCGTCTCCAATTTCACCAAACGACTTTATATCTAGTGATTCCAGAAACTTTTGGATCTTTGCCTCCACCAATTTCATCCCATCTCTCAAGGATTCATTAGTTGCATTTGATGAGTCGAGCATTCGGTCAAGATCATTCATGATAGGAATAAATCCTTTAATTACATTTTCACCATCATATTTTAGTAAAGCAGATAGTTCATCCGCTTTTCTTCGTCGAAAATTGTCAAATTCTGCTTTAAGTCGAAGATGTTTATCCTTTGCCTCCTCTAACTGCATCTCTAATGATTTAACATGTTCCTTATCTTTTGAAAGTTGTTTAGAAACTTGAGATTTAGCTTTTTTCGAGCTTGATTTACTTTTTGATTCTTTTTTTAATGTTTTAGGCACAATTCACCCTAAATAATTGTTTTATTGAAAAAATTCAGCCCGGAATTTAAGAGCTTGTATTCAGTTTGGACAATGACAGAAAAGTAATGTTATTTTAAAAAGTTAGAAGCAGCACGGTAACTGCCAATCAATGTGATTACAACAACTAAAGAAAAAAGCCAAATCCAAACGACTGGATTAAATGAAAGACGAATACTCCAAGATGTAAAATTGGTAAAAATGTAATTAATACCTTTAACTGATCCCAAAAGTGCTGGATACACTAATAGAGACGAAATGAGGCCAATAAAAACTCCCTCAATGATAAAAGGTAATTTAATGAACATCCTGCTGGCACCAATCATTTGAAGAGACCTAATCAATTCTTTACGAGAATAAACGGATAACTTCACCGTATTATAAATAATCAAAACAGCCAGAATAATAATTACCCCAGCTAAATAAGGAAACCTATCTATAACTCGGCTGTAATTTCTTTCAATTTTTTTAATTAAGTTTCCTTGATAGCGAACGTCTTCAACTCGACCTATTGATTTAATTTTTTTAATTATTGGTTCAACCCTGATTAAATCCCTACTAGTCCTGGATAAATTCACCACTGCACTGACTGGCAAGGGATTATATCCTAATATATCCATTATATCTTCACCGAACTGATCTTTAAAAATTCGGACTGCATCTTCTTTTTCAATAATCGTTGCGGTACGAACACCCTTGATTTTTTTTATTTGGTGAATCAGCCCTACGGCTTCTTCATTGGAAACATCTTGTTTAAAAAACACCTCAATCTTGTATTTTGACCTGAGATATTGTAATACTTTATGAGTATTATCTCCTGCAGTAGCTAAAAGACCCACTATGAACAAAGAAATAAACAAAGAGATGATAGCTGTAAATGCCGTCATTTTATGTCGCCATATATTCTTCATCCCCTCAGTAATCAAATAATAAAACTTATTCATTACCGTCCCCGCAAAATACCATCTTTGAGTTCATAGATTGGTCGCCCTCGGCCCTTAATTAAATTATAATTATGAGATGCCATTAAGATAGTAGTGCCAGTTTCATGGATTGTTTCAAGGAGCCTCACCAATTCAAAAGAAGCTACAGGATCTAAATTTCCTGTAGGTTCATCTGCAAGTAAAATATCAGGCTCTTTTATAATCGCTCTCGCAAGGCAAGCTCGTTGTTGTTCTCCGCCTGATAATTCGGTTGGAAAATGATGATCTTTTTCTTCTAAACCTACGAGTTCAAGCGCTTCTTCCACCCTTTCAGGAATTTCCCGTGCTGAATAGCCAAGAACATGTAAGGGAAGTGCAACATTCTCAAATAGGTTTCGGTCATCTAATAGTTTATAATCTTGAAAAACCATTCCAATAGATTTACGAGCTTTTGGAATTTTTCGTTTTGTCATGCTCTTAGATGAAAAACCATTTACCTTCACACGCCCAGCATCAGGTAGCAAATCAAAATACATCAATCGCATGAGAGTAGTTTTACCAGAACCCGTTGGGCCAATCAAAAAGGAGAACTCTCCATCCTCAATGGTAAGGCTTAAATTATTTACCCCAGAACCCTTTTCGTGGGCATATGTTACATTTTGGAATTCAATCATGAAAAAATCAAGTGTGTTTTAAGATGCAGAAAATAGGAATAATACAAATGCATTGAATGATTTTTCTTCGTCTAATCATAAGAAAGTAAACCATTTAGTAAATATGAGTTTTCCAATTATTTTTCGGGGGGGAATTTTTGTAGCTTCCGCACCTGTAAAAAAACATTATTTGGCGATATGGACACTAATATTATTCTAGATTGTATTCTAGTTATCATTTCTATTATCATGCTTTGGAAAGGCGCAGATTGGCTAGTTGACTCAGCTTCCGAAATTGCGCATACCTTAAAAGTATCTGATTTGATTATCGGACTTACAGTTGTAGCCTTCGGGACATCAGCACCAGAATTTGCGGTAACCATTAGCGCAGCAATAACGCAACAATCGGAAATATCCATTGGAAATGTAATTGGTTCCAATATTTTTAACCTTGGTTTTATTCTTGGTGGTACTGCCATAATTCGTCCCATAACCACATCGTCGAAATTATTTAATCGTGATGGCCTCTTTTTACTTATAGCAACCGCATTAATCTTCTTTCTCTTTTTTGGTTTTGATGGTTGGACACCCAATGATTCATTTACCATCATTGAGGGTATATTATTATTTTCATTATTAATTGGGTATGTTGCTTTTCTATTTATTAAAAAAGATCCACCTGAGGAAGTACACCCTCAAAATGCCAGTTGGAAATCATATGCTTTTTTCATAATCGGTCTTTTCTTGATAGTTTATGGCGGCCACCTTATGGTTAAACATGCATCCAGTGTAGCCCATTATTTGGGTGTATCTGATTGGGTCATTGCCGTCACTATTGTAGCAGCAGGAACATCAGCACCTGAATTTGCAACATCTATATCTGCTGCGCTTAAAGGACGGCATGGGATTGCATTGGGTAATTTGATTGGGAGCGATCTTTTTAATTTATTAGGTGTGTTGGGATTAGCAGGAATCATAAATCCAACAAATATAGGCGAGGATATTTATAGTAGCACCTTTCTTCTGGTAATAATGGTGGGGCTTACTCTATTTATGATTCGTACCAATTGGCGAATCAGTCGTGCGGAAGGAACAATCCTAGTTGTGATTAATCTGGTGCGCTGGTATTTTAATTTCTCTTCTTAGGCATATAAATTATTCTCATTGATATAATCCCAAACTGGGAGTGTCACCAAATATCGAATTGTTTTATTTTCTACCCATCGATGGCGAATATTTCTGGATGAAATTTCAAAACGAGGAATATTGGCAAACTGTATGCGATGGAGAATCCAAGATGGAATATCACTAGGACGAAAACCAGGACGAATGGCTACAATCACCTGGCACTCATTTAATATTTCTTTTGAATCTTTCCAATTATGAAAGTCGAGTAAACTATCGCTCCCAATCAAATAAAACGTATTGTCAATATTTGAACCTGTCTCTTCCTTGATGGCCCTGATTGTGTCAATGGAATAAGAAACTCCTCGCCGTTTTATTTCCATATTAGATATTTCAAAATTAGGATTTCCTTCAACAGCAATTTGGAGCATTTCAAGACGATATTTTATAGGCGTTATATCTGTCTTATGCGGGGGTTGATAAGCAGGAATAAACAGGATTTTGTCAAAATTTTCTGCTTCACAAACTGTTTGAGCAATAAGTAAGTGCCCTATATGAGGCGGATCAAATGTGCCACCAAATAAACAAATTTTCATTATTGCCCTTTTTCAATCTTTTTTTGAATCTCCTGGATTGTTTCCTTCGCATCATCAAAAAGACCATGTTCTGTCAGATTCATTTCATTTTCAACTAACAAATCTTGTGCTTCATTAATTTGCCGATTATTTGCCAATGCTTTGATCATCCCTTGGTGAGCAAGATGCACCACATCCGTATCGTAATAATGATCGAGAACACGTTCAAAGGCAATTTTAGCTGATTCGAATTCTTCCATTTTCATATAAAGAATCCCCGTTTCGAATAATTTCACTGCCAATTTTTCCCGCAATAATTCAATGGATGTTAAAACTTCTCCTTTGAATTTTGACTGTTGGAAATCATCTAAGAATTCCTGATACCTTTCCAGAGCTTTTTCTGTGTATTCTTGATCATGGTAATATTTTGGTGATTCAATTCGGTACGCTTCACAAATCTTGAATCGAGCATCTTCAACAAAAGGGCTAAAGCCCATACGACGTGTTAGCTTTTCATATTCGGCGATCGCTTCTAAATATTCTTCATTTCTAAAGTAGGCTTCCCCCAGAAAATATTGGGCATCATCTCCCAGGTCAGAACCGGTACCACGAACAACAATCTGTTTAAAATCAAGCTGAGCTTGAAGATATTTCTTATTTTCCAAATTTTTCAAACCAATATTGAATTGCTCCTGTAGGGCAATTTCACCATCATGTTTTGATCCTGCGCAAGAGGTCAGTAATAGGATGAATATTGTAATGATACTGTAATGTAAATTTTTCATATTATTAAAAGTTTATAGTTAAAGCAACACCACCAACACCGCTAGGGTTATAAGGGTTGTATAATAAACTTAAATCCGTTTCAATGGTTGAAGAGTTCTGTTTTTCACGAGATTTTTTTTGGTTAGTCAGGACGGCCTCTAACCCACTAATTACATGGTTAAATAATAAGGCAGTAATACTAAATTTTGCCATGTTTAACATTTTGTTTGAATTAAATCTTTGGTCAAGATAGTCCGCTTTCAAAGGTGTTTTAATCACAATTTCAGTACTGTCTTCTAATTGTTTTTCTTCCCAATACCACTCCGTGTTGGCATCTGACCATCCACCAACAAATTGATCATATTTTCCAATATTTTCATAAAAATGACGATCTCGTACTACATTGACTAAATCTGAATCTAAATATCCCGAAATCATTCCTAAACTGTCAGATGTGATAAATTCACCATATTGAGCAGCAAGGTCACCAGACAAATGCAATAATAAATGATGTGTTCCTTCATAATTGCTCATGGCCCTAAAATCATTTTCTGTCCATTGCCTGCCGTTATGTTCAATTTTTCCGTTGGGACCATTTTCAGTAAATAAATACCAAGTGTATAGGTCCCAATTGGAGTCAGCAAAGCCCTGGTATTCATCTCTCAAGGTTTTGGCCTTCTTTTTATAATAGTCCCATGCTACAATACTGCCAAGTTCCACTCCTAAAAAGGACGCTGTTTTCCACATAGGAGACTTATTGTAATACTGCCCTGCCCCTGGAACGGCCAAGGACATAATAAGCGGTTTCCCTGGATAATTTATACTTGGTTCTTCAATGATTACCACAGATGATGAGTCCTGTGCCATCATTGGAGTTAAGAGTAAAAATAAAAGGCTAAAAGTCAAAAAGAACTTTAACATAAGCCCGTCCTTCATTTCCATATGTGATTGGTTTTTCATTAATCTCACGTTTAAATTTGTTTATAGGTTGATGATATTCCACCTCTATAGCGGTTGGGAAGTTATAAAAGGAGAACCCATTCAACCGCCATTGAATTCCCACTGATTTTTTTAACGAATATGTGTCTGTCCAAGCATCTCCAACTTGAAAAATGGCTCCTAATGTACTATTTTGCCAAATTGTCCACATTGATTTATAATGCTTTTCCATAAAAATTGGCATCCGGAATGTTGCATCTATCATTGCACTGCGTGTACCTTGAATAGAATAGAATGGGTATCCCTTCAACCCCGGTAGTCCACCCAAATAAAAATGAAAAAATGAATCAACATCATTATTGGAAATCCAACCGACTTGACTCGTTAAAGAGATAGTCCATCTTTTTTGCCATGGCAGCTCATAATAATAGGATCCACCTAGTTGAACTCGTCCAAGATTATTATCTTTAAACTTTTCAGTTAATGTCCCCGACTCTGATAAATCCAATCCCTCAATAAAATCATTATTTTCTAAATCAATTTTAGACCAAACCTTAAATCCTTTGGATGGATTAATCGTTTTATCTAATCTTCTTTTCACCATATCTAATGACCAATCTCCACTCAATGACCATCCGCGAAAATAGTCATAGGCTGCACCTGCTTCAATTCCTTCTGATGGTAAATTTTGATTAATAAACGCCCGGTACCATTGCCGGGTTCCGGAAAGTTCTAACAAACTGCCAAAAATGGGAATTTTCATTCCAGTCCGAAATTGAACCAAACGGAATTTTATATCATCTTCAATGTCGTATATTCCTTGATATTTGGAGTTATCAGTTGTATTTCGAGTGAGATAGAAGGTTTCAAAAAACAGTGTTGGGTAAAATCGTTTAAAATCAAAAATGAAAAATAAATCTACATCATTCAACTTATTTAACGATGCTCCACCAAAGACCGACAACCGGTTAATCACTTCACTGGAATAAAAGTAAAAACCCGGTTTAAGGGTACCATAGTCCATCATCACCTTGGGCATAATGAACATATTGGGAAATTGATCTACATAAGTATTCGCTTTAGTTTTATTAAGTGCCAAAATAGGCTCAGAAAACCCTGAATTATTTTGATAGTAATTTGGTGAATAACCAACGAAATCTTCTGGAATCAAGTGCATTGAATCTAGAAGTGAAATGGTGTATGCTCCATTTTTATATAAAGAATATAGGACCCGTCCATCTTTAGCTATATCCGGCATAAATGCTCCACCGGTCAGATTGGTAATATATCCTGATGTTGTATCTATTGGATTCACCATAAATAAATTATATATCCCACTCTTATCTTGGGAATAAATTTGCACTCCACTATCAGAAATGGACATATTTCTTTCATCGAAATGTGGATGGTTTTTATCAAAACTAATTTTCTCTGTTTTTAAATCAAAATACCCAATATTCCTGTAATGGTGGGATGTAATATCGAAAAATAAAGAATAAGATGATTTATCATAGTTTAAATGGCTTAGAATGGGACGATCAGTGAGATTACTCATCTTTCTTGATTGCATTGACTTTAAATCTAAAATGAATATATCCTGACCGCCATCATAAGTGGCCAGATAAGCGATGGTACTGTCTTTATCAATAAAAACCGGATTAAAAGCCCTGGCATCAAATGTCAACCGTTCTTCTTTTTCTGTCTCAAAACTATAAGAATAAATATCATAGAACATTGAGCCATGCTTGTTCGGGAATTTTGGCTTTTTACTATAATAAATGATTTTGCCATTTGAATGCCATGTTGGTGCAGAATGTACACTGCCCATAAGTTTTTTTTCTTCTCCTGAATCCATATCATAATAGAATAAGTCAGTTTGCCCAAAATAATCATTCTTCTTATTTGAAAGATATGCAAATCCATTTTTTTCTGGATGCCATTTCGGAAATATGTTGGTCGTCCCTTCTTTCTGGACCTGTATTCCTTCAACTGGATTTATCTCAATGGGTGATACAAGCATATTATATTTTAATTCCAGTGATGTTTTAAATGAATCATAGACATCATTCCCATGATCCCCTAAAACATGCTCCATGGCATCTCCAATTGAGAATTGAATTGGAGATGAAAGTTCAATCATTATTTCTTTCAATTTTTTAGACCCATACTCATTTGCAATAAAAGTTGAAAGTGCAAAACCAGAATTATAGGTCGATTCATTCCCAATTCCTTTTTTACCAAAGGTATTCATTTCTGTAAAAGATAATAACTTCCCATGAATTGCCCTATCTCTAAGGATCATATCACGATGGCTGTCCCAATGATCCCAATCCGCATTTTCGTACATATATTGGGCAACACCTTCAGCAAGCCAGGGTGGTACCACAGTTCCAGGTATAGGATAGCTAATAAGCGTGTTGGGATATCCATATAACACATCGGGACGTTTTTCTTCTTCATAATTCATGAATTGAAGATAGGCGCCTGGAACCTTCGTTCCTGCTTTCATTGCTTTTTGCAGAGATACAATATGGGCGAATTCATGTGTAATCACATTTTGTAACCAACGATGGCTGCCACGTAATTCAAAATCCAGGGGCGATGCCCAGATCATGATTTTATTATCATAATAATAGGCTGCACCATTGGAGTAATCATCAGGATCAATCAAAATGAGATGTGTTTTTTCTTTGGGTTTGAATTCATAAAATCCAGTGATTTTTGGATATATATGCTCTGCAACAGTGGCCGCTTCCCGTGCCGTCATTTCTGTTTCATCATGAAAATGAATTTGGAAATGCTCTGTCTCAAAAGTTTGCCAGTTTAATTCTGGGTGGTTATACTCGACCTTGGCAAAACCAAAGGAAGCCAAAATTGTGAAATAAAAAATATTTTTCATCAATGAATAACAGCAATCTTGATGATATTCGTCTCTGTCTCAATATCTCCAATCACGGCAACATGCGCAAAATACACACCGGATTCCACATCAGATACATCCCAAACCCATTCAGTGATTTGGTTTCCGAAATGAGAGAGATCTTCATTCCAAGTTTTAATGTAATAGCCCGCTAAATCATACAGGTTTACTTCTACCCTTTCAGCACCAATAGTTTCTATACGAATTGTACCTGTATTTTCTCGGATTGGATTTGGATAACAGTAAGAACGGGTTAAACTTTTTTTATTTGAATCGTCAAACGTATAATTCAGTTTTACTTTTCGGCTTCTGCCCCAATTTCCATGTTCAAAAGCCCATTCGTTCCCATTTGTTTCTGTTGCATCTCCAAATTGATAAATGGCAGACCTGGTCAAAATTGAATTCTTTCCTTGGATATTTTCCAGCGCCACCAATTCATCACCTTTATTAGATGCAATTTTGTATTGAATATTCCCTTGATAGTCAAAAATATAAATAGAAGATGAATCTGCAGATTTCGCCACAATTTCTGGATGCTCGTCATTAAATAGATCCCTCGCTAGCATAGGGGATTGCAATTCCATTTTTAATTGAAACCCAGCCATAATAGTTAGATCTGAATTAAAAGCATATAATATCCCCAATGAATCCAAAGCTAAAACATCCAAAGATGCATCAAGGTCTAAATCAATGCCGGCAATGGTTTGAAATGATAAATCATCCCATTTTATAGTGGTACCGTCAAAATCTGTGATGGAAATACCTGAATTCCCCAGATCAATTCCATAATTGAAGGAAGATGTAAAGATTCTTTTTGAGTGAATATTCCATTCACTTTGGATATATAGGTTTCCATTTTCTATATCATTCTCCCAAATACTAAATACCAGAGAATCAATTATTTGCTCTTGCATATCTGATAATGAACCATCACTAAATCTAAAATCTACTTGAGAGAATAATGTATAATCATCAATGCGTTGAAAAATTGAAATGGTTGTTTTATCAGATTGCCTTTGGAAATCAAATTCAACTTCCTGATTATCTAAAATAACTAATTCTAGAAAATTCTTTTTAGTTGGAAAACTATCAGCAGTGGCAAACCATAAAGAATCTTTCCCTCCAAATATCTCATTCACACCATCATTATCTAAATCATAGACTGTCCTAATAAATGCTGATGAATCAGGAAATCCACTTAATATGAGCGAATTAGACACTGAAAAAGACATTGTATCGCTTGCCTTACTAATATCACCTATTGTTACGAAAGTAGACGAACCATCATTTGCATTTGTAGATGGATAGGTAAAAGGACCAAATTCCGGATTCATTCCATTCATGCCGAAATTGGCTAATTCGTATTGCGTATTGCCTTTAAACCACATATCTCCAAAATAGCCTGCAGAAGGATCATTAAAAATGTGGATGGATGGGTAACCAATATCCTGAGCGCCATCAGCCTCTTCCAGATCAACGCCAAGCCTGGCAAGATTACTATTGACAGAAAAATCACTTAATCCTGCATTAATTACTGTTTCATCAATATGCCAAATCAATAGCCCCGATGCGGGGAGACCAATATCATAATTAGGTACAGAAATAACAACACCATTTTCATCTTTTACAATTCCTGAAGAATCCTGAAGAATTTCAACCAAGGGCGGGTAATCTGTTTCACCATTATTTTCCCAAATAACATAACGCATGGAATCGAGACTGATCCCATCATGGACTGAGTTATCACGATTTTCAATCAAATAGTATTCTGAATTATTTATAGGAATCTTGATTGCTGCCCCTTCTTCTCTAGATGGCAAATTAACAACGGATTCAAAATTCACTTCAGATGGATTTTCCCATCCTGAAAATATTCGAGTCCACAACGTTGGTGGAGATGGACATATGCCGCGTCCATTGTTTGAACCTTGATCCATAAGTCCGAAAACACCAATACCACTTTCACCTGTTTCTATATTCCATAATGGCGGTATGCCTACTGCAAAGCCGATCATGAGCGCAAATGTACCTGTGAGTCCAAACTGGTATTCGCAAGGTTCCGTTGCATCGGAAAACATGGTTTCAGCAATGTCAAATAAAAGATGGTTTTGTGATTCGGGCAAAATAATACCATGAAATATTTCGTGGTTTCCAACATTGACAGAGGGCGTCCCTAAATGTTCTAATACCATTTCATTATCAACATAAGTTGAAGGAATATCTTCCGGAGTTGGATCTAAAAAAGGTAGTGAAAAATCCTGTCCGATACCTGCATGAAAAACCACTACAAGATCATAAGATGAAAAATCAATTTGATCCATTTCGTATGCTTTAGAAACCGCATCATAAAATAAATTTGTAATGCGTTCATCTTGAATCTCATCTTGATT
>CAZCHA010000031.1:0-1766 GCA_964498175.1 uncultured bacterium | reverse complement strand
CCGAAATCAAATCCGTATCCAGCAAACCGTAAACCGATTCCGAATGTGGGATTGCTGATCTTCCCTGTTTTATCATAATAAAATCCAGAACGTATAGCAAAATATTGTCCATACCAATATTCCATCCCGATATTGTGTACTAATCTATCAATTTCATTTGAAATGGTTCTTTCTTTGGAATTTCCAACCTCTTTATGACCAAATTCATTATAATCGCCCCAACTTTCATCACCTGGCTCACCAATTGTTTTTACTATTTCATTATCTGATAAATCTATTTTGCCATCACCATCTAAATCATCCCATTTATATCCACCAATGACTTTGTCGCCGTTTCCAGCACCACCCGACCCATAATCCATATCTCCACCAAGAAGCCAATCATTCACCCAAGATGTAAAAATCGCCTTATATATCGGATCAGTGTGGGCGATTTCTAATTTTCCATCTTTGTTATAATCATTACCGGGACTTATTTTACCATCTTCGTCAAAACCACCGATATATCCATCGTTATCCCAATCCATGTCAGGATATGATGAAACAAGAAGTTTATCAACATCATAAACAATATTCAGTTTATTATATTCACTGTTTACAAGGGCATAACTTAAACCCAAAGTTAAATTAGTTGGCTGCGGATCTGCTTGGTCAGGGTCAATAAAGGCAACTTTAGGTCCTAAATTTGACAAATTTAAACCTAAAGTCAAATTGGGTAACAACCATTCCTTTTGCATATATCCAATATCAAAACCAAAATCCATTGATGTACCCTTTCCCTTCTCGCTCCCTGCACCCATTTCAACCAGATGTTGGTAAAACACCCGTGCATTTAAACCGAAGGATTTAGTTGGAGATATCAAGGCACTATAAGACATAGCAAATGAAGTCATATAACTTGTAAACGTCCCTAACTCATCTCCAGTTTCGCTAGTACGGATTTGTTCACCCAAATTCAAAAATATTAAATGTCCACCTATAGTTCCAAGTGTTGGGTAATTTTTCCTAAAACCAAAGAATTCATAATAAAGGTCATCCGCAAGACCGGGAAGCCAATTCACATGCATCATGGCTAATTCCTGTCCTTCAAGGAAGCCCAATCCAGCTGGGTTCCAATAACTTGCATATGCATCATTGGCCACAGCTACCTGAGCCTCACCCATGCCACCCGCACGAGCACCCGGTGCAATTAAGAGAAAAATTGCTCCAGCTTCGCTCTGGGCTAAGATCGGATTTAATAGAACTGTCACTAAAGACAGAGTTATCCCTAAACGCTTCATTGAACGTCTCCTAAATTTTGTTTGATATTGAATGCGCTCTTTGCGAGCGAATTGATAGCGTTTAAGGTATTGATTTGTTCCTGTTTTTTGGACGGGGAATATATCTTTCTCTTCCTCTTATAATCAAGAAATGAATCTTTTTGTAAAATGTTCCAAATCATTGTAATAATCCTAGAGTTAAAACGGGTATATATGTGATTAACCCTACAGCCAATAATCTAACAAGAAAAAACGGCAATGTGGCTTGGTAGATCTTAGGCATATCTTCATCAAACCGATATGCAGCCAAGAAAAGATTCATTCCTACGGGTGGCGTTAAAAATCCAAGTTCAAGGTTTGCAATAAAAATTATGGCTAAATGAACTGGATCTATACCAAAATATGCCCCTAAAGGTGCAATAAGCGGTACTATCACAATTATTGCTGAAAAAATATCCATTAAACACCCAACTAAAAGCAGAAATACGTTGAGCATTAATAAAAATG
>CAZCHA010000030.1:0-17894 GCA_964498175.1 uncultured bacterium | reverse complement strand
TCACGAAGGACACTTGCTCTTCATCAATCCAATTATGATTCCCTAAAATGGGTAAGGCAGTTTCAGACCCGGGAACTTGTTTAACTAATACAGCGATCTTCATTTATTTTGGTTAGATGTAAATTAAAAAAAATAGGTATATTTATGGGATGAATATAAAAGGTAGATAGGGGGCCATCAACTATGATGGAAAATTTTTGGAGATGGTTAGTTTTAAATGGTTTGTTCATTTTTGGGAGCATTCTTTTCCTATATTCCCTGTTCTTATTATGGGCTAAACGAAGTTATGAAAAAGGGAAAAAGAACAAATAGTTGGTTTTCGAAAAGTCTTTGAATCTTCCCAGCTGATGTTTTATCTTCCTAGGTACGATCTTCTCAGTTGATCGAACAATATTCTATCTAACTAAACAAAAAAGGAGAAGCAAAATGATGAAAATGTTCAAAATTTTTCTTCCACTCACTCTCTTGACGGGATTATTATTTTCCCAAAGTATTGAAGCAAACTGGCAACTTGGAGCCGCCATAGTAGAATACACCTATGTGGTTCGTGATTCTGCAAGCGCTGAAGATGCAACTGCTGTTTACGATGTTACGGGTTCATGGCCTAGTTCTGCTGCTGCTGCTGCAGGTCAGGGATATACTCGTTCCTTAGTAAGCTACGACGTCGGTGATACAATCACAACCGTCTTAGTTCCACTTATTAATGAAACATTACTAACACTGTTTGGTGTAGCAATGAATGTTGATCTGAATGATGATAATACTTTCACAATTAATGAAGGAAGTACTTATCCTACAACAGACACAGAAAATTGTTCAACCTATGCCACTGTTCCTTCTGTTACAGAAAATGGGACTTGGGTAGGCACACCTGGATTTGATCATCCGGATGATCCAAATGCACATTCTATGGGTTGGGGAATATCTCTATCCAGCGTTTTTGCACAATTTAGTGCTCCAGATCTAGTTGGTGGAACATATGGTGTTGATTATGGTGTTGGTACAGATATGGAAAACTGGGGAATGGTTACAGTTGATTACACAGATGCAAGTCATGGAACACCTGCCGGTCTTGAAATGTACTGGGAAGCACACGATGGTGTTGCCAGCGGACTTGGTGTTGATGATGCTGGTGAACTCAATGGAGTGACAGGTGTTCCCGTTGCACCTGCTGATACAGTAACAATTAACAATATGGAGATGTACTTAATGTACGTGCATCCTGATACAAACCTTTGGTACAATCTGGGCTGGACAGGTGACGAAGAAGGAAGCATTTCATTTCCAATGCTAGGTGGCAGTGGTCATACCATTGACCCTGATGATGCGGATACTTATGAAGTTAGTCCAATTACTGGTGATACAACCGCTGCCGGTCAAGTAACTGCAAACTGGGGCTACATATTTGACCCCGTAGGTAGCGACGGTGCACCTTTCAATGGAGATGAACCTCTAGCGCCTACAGGTTATTTCTTTACCTACAATTTCCTGGAAGCAGGATCAGTGTTCTCTGAAGTGTTGAATGGTCATTTGGCTGCTGGTGCTGCACTTGATGCCGCGCTGGCTGCTGCTGCAGATTCCGTTGCATTTATTTACGTTGACGCTGCAACATCAGCTGCTATTGGTGCATCCGTTTCTAGTTCCTTGTATGCAGATTACGTTGCCTGCGCCGGTGCTGGTGGTGGTGATGCTTGTAATGCGATTTTTGATGCTGGTCCAACAATGACACTGATTGGTGTTCAGCAAGCCTGTGGCGAATATGATTGTGGCGTGGATGATTCCGGTTGGGATTATGATCCTGAAGATGGAACAGGTAGATTGGTATTTGAAATAGACAACAATTGTATTCCAGATAATACCACCCAGCGTGTAAATACTTTCTGGGCAAATACTCAATTAGAAGTGGATGAAGAAGCACCCTTGGCTCAGAAGTTTGAAGTCTATGGTAACTATCCAAATCCATTTAACCCTTCAACACAAATCAAATTTGCAACAGAAAAGTCTTCTGATGTGACTATTACGATTTATTCCATTTTGGGTCAAGAGATTACCGTCCTTCAAAATGGTATTCTTAATGCTGGTACCTATAATATTTCCTGGTTTGGTACAGACCATTATGGAAATAAAGTACCCAGCGGGGTTTACTTTTATGAAGTACGTTCCGATAATCGGATTCAAAAAGGAAAAATGTTGTTGTTGAAGTAAAATCAATCGCACATATATTAAACAATAAACAGCCCCGTTTTTTACGGGGCTGTTTATTATATATAACAACCAAAATGAAAAAAGTAGCTACAATTGTTTTTTTAGTGGTATCAACTGTTTTTGCTCAAGATGGGACAATAACTGGTAGAGTTCTTGATGCAACAAATGGATCACCTTTAATGGGCGCTAATGTTGTTTTGGAAGGGTCATCCCAAGGTTCAGCAACAGACACGGAAGGAAGATACACAATCTTACAAGTGGTGGCAGGTGAGCATACCCTCATGGTTACATATATCGGGTACCAAGTCCTGAAAAAAGATATAACAGTCATTGAAAACAAAACTTACTCTCAAGATTTGGAACTTGAACCGGAAGCGATTCAGATGGAAACGTATGTGGTTACCGCATCAAGACGACGTGAAAGGGTTGAAGATGCACCAGCAGCAATATCTGTTATATCGAAAGCGCAAATTCGCCGGGAAAGTAATACGAATCTCGGGGATTATTTAAAAGGAACAAAGGGAATCGATTTTACACAATCAGGTATTGACAGCTATAATATGACAGCTCGTGGTTTTAATTCATCTTTTAGTTCCCGCCTTCTAACTCTCACAGATGGTCGCATGGCAAATGTTCCATCCCTGCGACTCACGGCCTATAATGTTATTCCAGTTTCATTTGAAGATGTTGAACAGATTGAAGTGGTCTTAGGTCCCGCTTCGGCGCTCTATGGGCCCAATGCCCATAGTGGTGTTTTGAATATTGTAACATCTTCTCCTATCCGAACCCAGGGGACTAGTATCAATATCCAGGGCGGACTTCTTAGCCAGACAGATACGGATCTATTAAAAAAATTCACTTTTAGAACAGCGCATAAGTTTGGAGATTTTGGTTTTAAGGTATCCGGGGTGGCATTAGCCGGACAAGATTGGACCCATTTTAACCCTGATGAATATGAAGGGCATGACCCATTATTTATCGGCCGTCCCAAGTATAAACATGACCGCCTGGATCGGGGTGGATCTCTTGCTGAAAATGAAAATCAAAGATTTACAACTGAAATGATTACAGAAGTAGATGGAGCTGATGATTCATGGGTCGGTTATTATTGGGGAGATAAAATTGAATCAATCGGTGAAGATGCATCTCCTTTAATTACACAGGAAATGGTTGATGATGCAGCTGACGATGAATTCAACAGGGTCACATTGGACAATGGTACAGTTTTATGGTTCGTCACAGAAGAAAAAATAGGATATGTATATGCAGATGGCATCGACAATGATGGTGATGGCGATATAGATGAAGGGATTGATCTATATGTTGATGATGCATCTGAAATATGGTTCGATGGCATAGACAACGATGGTGATGGACATATTGATGAATCTGATGAACGAGGAAGTTCGTGGTTAGATCGTTTTGGAAACACAATTAGAGGTACTCCCTATACAACGGTTTTTTCAAATCCTGATTCTGTCTGGACTATATTGGACTCTACCCACAAATTCGGATTCGGAGACTATAAATATGATTCCGAAGGCAATATTGTTTTTGATACGAACAATAACGAAATATATAATGATAGCTGGGGTTCAGATGGAAAGGATAATGATAATGATTGGGGACCGTTTAAGGATGATTTAGGCAATGCCTTTCAAATATCCCGTGAATCATTTATTGATCTAAATAATAATGATCAATTTGATGAGGATTACGGAGAAAATTATATAACTGTTTTTGGAACCACAATTTTATTGGATTGGGGTCTTGATGGTGTTGAGGCCCAAGATAACAATGGAGATGGAGATTATGATGATGATGGAGATATTCCGCCTGACGCCGATGGAACAGAAGGGAATGGTATCTGGGATGGTGAAACTTTTACTGACTTAAATGGAAATGACACATGGGATATATTTGGATCTAATGATACGGATGGTGACGGTAAACCAAGTCCAGGTGAAATTGGGGTAGATGAGTTTGATGAAAAAGATATTACAATCGATTATGGTGGACTTCCCCGTATCTATAAAGATGCAAATGATGATGGTATTGAAGATTATCCAGAGTTTAAAGTTCGGAATTATCGTTATGATCTTCGACTGGATTGGGAGCCCAGTTCTGATTTAACTGTGAGTTTATCTCATGGGTTTGCCTGGGCAAGGAATATTAATATTACCGGTATTGCGCGTTATTTAGCTGATGGATGGATTTACCGATATTATCAAGCAAAAATGCGCTATAAGAATTTCTTTTTTCAAACATACTTAAATTCAAGTTATTCCGGAGACCCAAGCCACCCAACCAGAAACCTGGCCACAGGTAGTACAATCTATGATAGATCCAAAAAGTTCAGCGCCCAGCTCCAGCAGGTTAATGAATGGAAAAATGGTGATATACGGTTTGTCTGGGGAGTTGATTATTTTCTGACTCTACCGGACACACGGGGCACCATTCTATCCGATAAGAATTATACAGATAATCGAGATAATAATGGGAATGGTGAAGCAGGCTCGCCATATATTTTTGATGATGGTAACGATGACACTTGGTACGACTCGGGTGAAAGTTATACTTCATGGGCCACTCATGATGGTAAAAACACAGGAATGGTAAATGATTCGATTGGAGTGGGAAATGATGGATCAATTATTTATGATGATGCAGTTTTGGGTGCAATCGCTGACGGCTTTGACAATGATGGTGACAGTGATGATTACCAGGACTTAAACGGAAATGGTATTCCAGATTATGTTGATTCAGATGGCAACGGTGAATTTGAATTAGGTGAAATAGTAGAACCGGGTGTCCAGTGGATGGGCAATCAAAGATTTTTAGTTTATGCTGACGGTAAGGATAATGATGGAGACGGAAAAATAGATGAGAATATTGATGAAGGGATTGATGAAGCTTCAGAAGACAATCGCTATACTGTGAATGAGTTAGGTGCTTATTACCAGGTGAATTGGAAACTAAATAAGAAGTGGGAGTTTATCCAGGCTACTCGGTATGATATCCATGACAGGCTTACCAATATGATTGAATTCAATAATCAGGGTTTTGGGATGGGTTACAGTCCTTTTGATTGGAAATTTGATTTTGACCAAAAAGAAGGCATTCAGCTTTCACCCAAAATCGGACTTGTATATCGACCAAAACAAAATCAAAATTTCCGTCTCACTTGGGCTACAGCATTCAATACACCATCCAACCAGGCCCTTTTTCTTGATATTTTTGTAACACGTGTGTCTGTTTTTAAGGTATATGCACGAGGTGCGGATGGCGGGTATGTTTTCCCGCGAGATTCTCTTGGAAATCCATATTACTACAAACCTTATGAAGGGAAATATGAACCAGTGGATACCAGTGAAAGTATTTTTTTCTATCCATCAACTGATCCAAAAATTCCTGGATTCTTCGGACAAAATGTGACAGACCTTCCAGAAATTCAAGCTGAGACTGTAAGATCTTGGGAATTAGGATATAAAGGCCGGCTAAATCAACGAATGTTTGGAACTCTAGACCTTTATACAAGTCATTATAGTAGTTTCGTGAGTCCAGTGACGTTTATTACACCTATTGTTATTGATAAATCGGTCCTGGAAACGGATTACAATGGGGATAGTCTTATGAATACTATGAATGATCTCGAAAACAATAATATTATTGATCGAGATGATTATGATGAAGCGTTTAACCATTGGCAAAGTAATATTCAAGGTGTAATAGCTATGGATACAATTCCCGGCTATACGCCGCCTGTAGTAGTTGGCTATATTAATTATGGAGAAGTGGATATGTGGGGACTGGATGCGAGCCTTACAACTATTGTTAATCTCGAATGGTCATTGGATCTTAGTTATTCTCATTTAGGGATGACAGATTTCTATAATCCCATTACCAAAGCTAAAGACCCAATTAATGCACCTAGGCATAAGGCTGGAATGAAATTACAGTTCAATCCGAGACGGTATCCATTTACAGCATCTCTGAATGCACGTTACGTGGATGGATTTAAATGGTCTTCTGGAATTTATTTCGGTGATATTAAGCCCTATACAATTTTTGATATGCATTTTGGATATGAAATAAATCAATATGTGAAAGCAAATTTCACTATTTCAAATTTATTTGATCACAATCATACCGAGATTGTTGGTGGACCATCATTAGGACGTGTGATTCTTTTGAGGCTCCAAACAAAATTCTAATGTGGAAAAGCCCTCCGCAGAAAACAAATGGGAGGGCTATGAAACTAGAGCAGGATAATTCAAGCCCTGGAAATTGGGAAAACTGCCAGACCTTTCTTACATTATCCTGCTATTAAATCTGATGCGTGAATTTGCTAGTGTCCTAAGTTTCATCAAGAAAATTATAAAATTTCATTCAATAATAAATACATAATTCAATGTTTCATCTTTTCGAAACACTAGATATAAAGATCTTTTTTTTAATCAATCAATCCTTATCAAATCCTGTTTTTGATTTTATTATGCCCCTGATAACGAATAAGAATAACTGGGTTCTTATTATTATAAGTTTATTATTCTATTTGGCTATCTTGAACGGGAGGCGTGGACAAATCGCATTCGTAATATTAATTATTACTATTGGTTTTACTGATTCTTTTTCATCTTTTATTCTGAAACCTTATATTGGAAGAATTCGCCCGTCTCATGACATTTATGAATATATTAATCTGCTTGTCGCGAAGGGAGGAAAATGGAGCATGCCTTCAAATCATGCTGCCAACATATCTGCAATTGCTGTTGTTTTATCCTATTTCTATGATAAAATGAAAATACCTTTATACTCCTTGGCTGGCATCATTGCATTTTCCCGGGTATATGTGGGAGTACACTATCCGGCAGATGTATTGGTTGGCGGAGTTTTTGGTTATGGAATCGCATGGTTGATTCTTAGCCTCTGGGTAATTCTAAAAATGAGAGAATTAAAACGGGGCCAAACCTGGGTTTGGTATGAAGGAGATATAAAAAATAAATAGATTAATTTGGCAAAACATCTTTGGGTGGTTTTACACCAAAAGATGAGAAGCCCTCGTCACGGCTTGGCATTTTAATTTCACCGTGCTTGACTTCAAATTTTTTAATATTATCATTTAGTGCACCGAGAAATGCTTTTGCATGCTGGGGTGCCATGATAATCCTAGAATGGACTTTGGCTTTAGGTACACCGGGAAGAATCCGAGTAAAATCTAATACAAATTCTGCCGGAGAATGAGTGACCACTACAAAATTAGCATATTCGCCTGAGCTGACTTTTTCATCCAATTCAATATTAATCTGCTGAATATTCTTTTTTTCTTTGTTATCCATTTTAATACCTATGTATTCTTTTTTGCTGAAAAATCTCGTTCGTTAAATTCTTCCCAGTCATCATTAATCCCATCAAATTCCGTATAATCTTTGATTCCTTCATCTTCCTCTACATTTTTTGGATGGAGTTCATTCTCATAAATATTATAAACATCTTTTTTCTTTTCGAACTCACTAGGGTCGCCTTCCTCTTGCTTGGTTTGATCCAAGTCATCTATATCATCGCTATAAACCTCTGAATCAAAAAAATCCAAATTTTCCACAATACCATTCGCCATTAGAAATTCAAGAAAATCCAGATATTTTCTATTTTTCAGATCAATGTTGCAATTGGGACATTTTAAAGAATCTTTAAGATCAATCTCATCAATTGTATTTTCGCAAACAGGACATATTAAGCCTTCAAGCATTTGTTTTTCCTTCTAAAATCGGCGGATAATATAATTGAGTGCATCACCATCGGCAAGACTATTACCGAGATAAATATACCAAAACCATTATTATTATTTTTGCCTTTAAAAATTATAATTTACTTAAGTCCTAATATTCGTTCAATGGTTTCAAAACTCGTTTCTAAAAACCCTGTGGTTGACCGTTGTATGACCAATGTATAGAGTTTGTCAGACAAAGAAGATTGAAAACCAATTTTAACAGGTATATCCAATTCCATTGATAAGAGTGATAAGGATTGGTCATCAGATTGGTTTAGATCTACCATGGCGTCATACTGGATTGATTTTATACGATCCAGAACTGACTCTGAAACTATGGCACCAAGCCAATTCATATCATTGTTAGAAAAAGAAATAATATAAGGTTTTAATTGATCAGAATAATATTGAATTCCCTCCTGATGTACCACATATTGTACCTCTAAGATTTCATCTACAAAGTCTCTTTTTACAAAATGTGAAGCAATCTGAGCATGTTCCTTTTCTGCCGGAAGTAAAAATAATATTTTGGATGCACCTCGACCCTTTTTCCCAATTTTTATTATATGATCATGATTAAACTTTCTTCGTGATAAAGTATACCACCAAAAAAGAAATTGAATTCGCCATGGGATTTTCATATAGCTAATATAAGGAGAGTAATAGCTCGTTAAAACTGCTGTTATGTGGTTATAATTAACGGATAAATTTGCAGATAACATGAATTCAATTTTTCAATTTTCAATTTAAAAATTATATGTCATTAAATAAAAAATTATTATGGGGTGGTCTAGGATGGGTTATGGGTGGTCCCATTGGTGCGATTCTTGGATATGCATTTGCATCTATGAGCGATGACCAATCGACTCAATGGACAGGATCCACCCGAAAAGGCTCATCCTATTCCCAGACAAAACCTGCTGATTTTGTGATTGCCATCCTGGTGTTATTCGCTAAAATAATGAAGGCTGATGGACAACTTTTGAAATCTGAACTGGATTATGTAAAAAGATTTTTAAAACAACAATTTGGTGTTCAGCAAACCAAAGAATTCATGACTCTATTTAAAGATATTCTGAAACAGGAATATCCCTTGAAAGATGTATGTCGCCAAATTCAACGTTCGATGGATCATCCCAGCCGATTAGAATTGATTCACGTTCTTTTTGGATTGTCCGCTGCAGATGGGCATGTTCATCCCGATGAAGTTCGTGTAATTCAAACCATTGCTAATTATTTAAATATCAATGCTCGGGATTACGAATCTATAAAGGCTATGTTTGCTAAAGATGAGGCTGCACATTATAAAATTCTTGAGATTGAAAAAACTGCTTCTGACAAAGATGTGAAAAAAGCATATCGGAAAATGGCCAACAAATACCATCCCGATAAAGTAACGCATCTCGGGGAAGAAATGCAGAATTTAGCCGAAGAAAAATTCAAAGCTGTGAATGATGCCTATCAACAAATAAAAAAAGATAGAGGTATATCATGAGACAGGAAAAACCAGGTCAATTTCCATATACACGAGGAATTTATGAAGAAATGTATAATCACCGGCTCTGGACAATGCGACAGTATGCAGGATTTACAACAGCGGAAGAATCAAACAAACGATACCGATACCTTTTAAAAAATGGTGTTATGGGATTGTCTATTGCATTTGATCTCCCAACACAGATCGGATATGATTCGAATCATCCCATGTCCTTAGGAGAAGTCGGGAAAGTAGGTGTCCCCATCTCCAGCTTACAAAATATGGAAACACTTTTTCATGATATTCCTTTAGACCAAGTATCCTCATCTATGACCATCAATGCTACTGCACCCATTCTTCTAGCTTTATACATTGCAACGGCAGAAAAACAAGGTGTACCTGCAAATAAACTTCAAGGAACAATCCAGAATGATATCCTGAAAGAATATGTGGCTCGAGGCACCTATATTTATCCCCCAATAAACTCCATGCGTTTGGTCACAGATATTTTTGAATTTTGCACAAGTCATGCACCAAATTGGAACACTATTTCCATTTCGGGATATCACATCCGAGAAGCTGGAAGTACGGTTGAACAGGAATTGGCATTTACCTTTGCCAATGGCATTGCCTATGTTCAAGCCGCCATTGATAAAGGTCTTGATCCTAACCAGTTTGGATCTAGAATTTCCTTCTTCTTTAATTCTCATAATGGTTTTTTGGAAGAAGTTTCCAAATTCAGAGCAGCTAGAAAATTATGGGCAACCATTATGAAAAATCGCTTTGGTGTCACTAATGAAAAAGCACTTATGTGCAGATTTCACGTCCAGACAGGTGGTTCCACACTCACAGCTAAACAAATTGATAATAATGTTGTCAGGACCACTATTCAAGCTCTGTCTGCTATTCTTGGTGGTACACAATCTCTCCATACCAACAGCAAGGACGAAGCACTGGCATTACCAACAAATGATGCAGTAAAACTCGCATTAAGAACACAACAAATTATCGCCTATGAAAGTGGAATCAAAAACTACCCCGACCCTTTTGGTGGAAGTTATGTTGTGGAAGAAATGACAGATAACTTAGTGATAGAGGCAACGAAGATTATTGAAACGATTGATCAAATAGGTGGCTCCGTTTCTGGAATCGAGAGTGGTTGGATCCAGGATGAGATTTCACGCAGTGCTTACGAATATCAGAAAAATATTGATACAAAAAAACAGATTATTGTAGGCGTAAACAAATACGAAGATCTAGATGAAATTAATCCTGAATTATTGGAAATTGACCCTGAAAAAGTTCATGCCCAAATTGAGTCTGTCACAACTCTGAAATCGTCTCGGAATAACGATCAGGTGACTCAACAATTAAACCGACTCAAAATGGTTGCAGAATCCAATGATAATGTAATGCCTTATATCATTGATTGTGTGAAAAATGACTGTACGCTGGGAGAAATTTCGGACTCATTTCGATCAGTTTTTGGAGAACACCATCCACATTAATTACCGGTGACACGAGCGGCTTCAATTATATCAACATTGCTCCATCCTATGATGGTAGCACCCATCACATTTGGTTTACTTATTTATACAGGGAGTTCAAATCCTGAAAATCCACATCTTATTTTTTTCATAGCATTTTTCTTTTCTACATTGCTGGCCATTGCTACTGTCATTTTTTTAAAAAAGCAGGGTATTGTCAGCGATATGGATGTTTCCATTCGTGAACAACGAGTTCAACCGCTCGTATATGGAACAATTTATTGTGGAGTGGGATTTCTCCTTTTAAAATATTTAAACGCATCGCCTCTAGTCCAGGGTCTTATGTTTTGCTATGCTATTAATACAGCGATTGTGTGGTTTATTACACGCAAATGGAAAATATCTATTCATGCCATAGGACTAAGTGGGCCTTTAATCGCTCTTTGGCTTCACGGTTTTCACTATCCAATTATAATGGGGAATGCCCTTGTCTTAATTTGCGTTTCCAGAGTAATCCTGAAAGCACATACACCAACACAAGTAATTGTGGGATCAGGATTGGGAATGAGCCTTGCTTATTTTGAACTAACGATTTTATTCTTATAAGTATGATTTTTACAAATCTTATAAAAACTAATCTCAGGACAAAACAGTTTGGAAGAGATATTGAATATTACCAAAGATTAGAATCTACCAATGATGAAGCATGGGAACTCATTCAAAATGGAGAAGCAAGTCATGGGATGATTGTTATTACCGATTATCAAACTCAGGGGAAAGGCCGAGGTGGAAATTCCTGGTTTATGAGCCCCAGTAAAGGATTGGCTTTATCTCTTATTCTTTTAGAGTCTATTCCTATAGCAATAGCAGGATTAATCCCATTAGTTGCAGGTGTAGCAATGGCAAATACATTAAAAAATCGAGGTGAGTCGCCTACATTAAAATGGCCAAATGACATATTATTTCATGGGAAAAAAACTGGTGGAATATTGTGTGAAAGCAAGATATCCGGAAAATCAGTTCAGTCAATGATTGTTGGAGTAGGGATAAATGTGAATGAAACTGAAGTTGATTTTCCCGATGAATTAAAAGAGACTGCAACATCTCTTTCAATAGAGAGCGGTCATACGCATCAGAGAGAATTGGTGGCAGCAATTTTTACCACTTTTTTCGAACAATATTGGGAAATGTTACAGGAATCTCCTGAAGAAATTATTAATGATTGGACATCACTATGCGGGCATTTGGGAAAACCAATTACATTCAATATTAAAAGAGAAAAAAAGTTAGGCATTTTCAACAGAATAAATCACAAGGGTGAAGCTTGTATAACTATTGGTGGTGATGAAAAGGTATATCCTTCTATTATTTTGGAATAATTATATGAAATGAAAAAGTTTTTCACATTCCACTTGCTACTATCAGGGATTATTACTGCCCAGGAATTACCATTTGGCACGCCCAAATATTTTGAAATGAAAATTGAAACAAATATTCTCCAGATTGATGTTCAGATCCCATCTTCTTTGCCTCTCGATATCATCTCATCCATTGAACCGTATGAATTTGGCAATAAGGATATTTATTTTATTGAACTTCAATTAAATGATGATATACCATTCCATTTTAAATTGATCAACACGCCATTACCAAATGGAATGACCCTTTATTTCATTAACCTAATAACCAATGGCTGGGTGGGCCCATATTCAAGAAATATTCTCCAAAATCAATCTTCAATTGTTTCTGGGCAAATGAAAAGTAAGCGAGTTTTGATTGAATATTCTATTCCTAAAGGTACAAAAGCCACCTTCCCCGTTCAAAAATTGATTCTTCCAAAAAGACCTGAAAATTTTGAAGAAACTTTTAATCACAGATATCCTCTTTTACGTGATTTCAGTAATACAATTTTACTTTGTGGGTATTGGCCACCTTCTAACGAAGCCATTCGCCCTTTTAGCAGGAATACACTCACCAACCCTGAAGGCTGGGTGGGCGAAAACTGGGAAAATCGTGGATATGATGTAATTTCTTATTTTCCAGAATTTGCCGAACCGGATTGTGATAATTGTGGTCAGGGTATAGGCTATTTTCAAGTGGATTACCAAAATACATCCTATGATTGGTGGAATATCGTCGATAGTTTAAATCCTGTGGCTATCATCACTTTCAGCCGTGGATTCATTGATTATAGTTGGGAAATAGAATGGAAATATTATAATCGATTTTATTGGACTGCTGATTTTACAGAACCCTATTTTCCTACACCAACACCACCAGATTCTAGCGTAGCTGCAGAAACTCAACGAAATTCATCTCTTCCCATGGATTCCATTGTTACTGCTATTAATTCTGCAAACTTAGGGTTAAATCCTTATATTGATTACAGTGATGGTGCTGGTGCTTATTTATCAGAATTCATGGGATATCATGGTGTATGGTATAAAGCCATGATGGATTCCCTTAATCTTCCGTGTTATACCGCTGGTCACGTTCATGTGGGGGGGCTCATTGACTGGGATATAGCACGGGAGGCAGCAAAGGTAACATTAAGAGAAGTTATCAAAATTGTAGATGAATATAAAAATCTTCCAGGGGATATTAATGAGGATGGTGTTGTTTCAATATTGGACATGCTATTAATCGTCTTTCATATTTTGGGAAATATTGAGTTAAGAGGAGATAAGTTTGTGATTGCTGATCTGAATAATGATCTAACGGTTGATATTTATGATTTGTTTCTGATCTCAGATATTATTTTAAATTATTGATTTAACCATTAAAACCGATGCAAGGGTGAAACCTTAATATTAATCTCGTAGTTATTAAATTTTTCTTTTAATTTATTCTCAAGATTCAAGGTGCAGGATATAATCTCTCTCTGGCTTATACCTACTTGAATATTTATACCGAATAAAATTACGTGATGATTTTCTGTATTCACAATTCGAACGTCATGTATATCGGTAATTCTTCCATCAGATTCGCCTAATAGAGATAAAACCTTGTTGACTTCTTGCACTAACGGATCGTTTGGATGAACCGGATCTAGATGAACGGTGGGTTCGACACCTATTGCTTTTTCAAGTTTATCTTCTACTTCTTCAGAAATATCATGTGCTACAGCCGTAGTTTCATCTGCGTCTATTTCTACATGGACGCTGGCAAACTTATCATGCCCATAACTATGAACTATAATATCATGTGCCCCTAAAACCCCATCTACACTCATGACGATCTGGCGAATAACTTCCACTTCTTCAGATGTCGGAGGTTTCCCAATGAGGTCATCCACTGCATCTTTCGCTATTTCAAACCCGGTAAAGATTAAAAACAATGCTACACCCAGCCCTGCCCAACCATCTACAATTGGATAACCATACTTCCCTGCAATCATTGCTGCAACGACCAAAATACTCGAAATAGCATCAATACGATGATGCCAAGCATCAGCATGGAGTACCCCAGAAGCAATTTTAGAAGAAAGAAATTCCGCATATCTTGCAGTAATTTCTTTCATAATAATGGTTACCATAAGGATAAATATCATCCACCATTCAGCTACCACTTGTTCAGGATTTTGAATTCTATCAATGGATGCTTTAATAAATTCGAAACCAGCAACACATAACAGTATTGCAATAATCAATGTTGCTATGTATTCCGCACGACCATGTCCATAAGGGTGCTCGACATCAGCAGGCTTCTCTGCTTGTTTGAACCCCCAAATCACAACAATCGATGAAACTACATCAGATAATGTATGGACAGCATCGGCAATTACACTAACTGCCCCTACCATAATTCCAATTAATAATTTTAGAATAAATAAAATGCTGTTCACTAAAACGGAGATCCATCCTTGAAAAACTCCAATTTTAGAACGATACAATTTTGTCGATTCTTTTGTGTTAGGAATAAATCGGTTAGTCAGTACTTCAAACATGAGCATTAAATTATTCCCTTAATTTTATGCAGTTTATTCTCCCCTCCACGAGCTAATGCATATTCAAATGACCATTTAAGACAGGCAGAACCAATCTTTCCATCCTTTCGTATTGCGATGTAAGCAATTTGAAAATCCGGATTTCCATTATGGGCTTTTATCACTCGATTTAATGCCTCTTCGCAAGCTGCTGTGGGATCATATCCTTGTCTCATCAATTCTACCACAAGAAAACTGCCTGTAGTTTTAATCACTTCTTCTCCCAGCCCTGTGGCAGCGGAGCATCCGATTTCATTATCCACAAATAAACCTGCACCAATGATGGGACTATCTCCTACCCTGCCATGTAATTTATAAGCCCAACCGCTGGTTGTGCATGCACCAGCAAAATCACCATATTTATCCTGGACTAAAACAGAGATTGTGTCATGGGTCTCATGGGGTGTCATTTCACGGCGTTTTTTTTTCCATTCTTCCCAAGCCTTGCGAGATTCGACCGTGAGAAGATTCATTTCTTCGAATCCCTGAGTTACAGCAAACTGCCGTGCCCCTTCCCCTACCAACATCACGTGCTTGGTATCTTCCATCACTTTCCGAGCCACAGAAACAGGATGTTTAATATTTTGTAAAAATGCCACTGACCCTGCATTGCCTTTGGAATCCATAACGCATGCATCCAAGGTAACATTACCCTGCTCATCGGGCAACCCTCCAAAACCAACAGATGTACTTTTTGGATCCGCTTCGGGAATACGCGCACCCGCTTCTGCTGCATCCATTGCCGAACCATCATTTTCCAGTACTTTCCATGCAGCATCATTCGCTGGCAAGCCATGGTTCCATGTGGAAAGAATGATTGGATTATTATTTGTATTAATATTTGAATCTCCAAAAACGACAGAAGGTGCAGTAATCCCAATTGCGCCCGTCTTTAAAAAATCTCTGCGTTTCATCAACTTATAATCCCTATTTGTTCAAGGATACAATTTATAAAGAATATATCTAAGAAACACAATTTGGCAATGTTTGTATTAAAAAATTAATTGCAAACCGTAGGAAGGGATGTTTCATCACAAATCTAATCAAATCCTACATTTAGTATATTGTGATTCCCTATATTTTAGTATATTGTAATTTCCTATACTCCTGTGGGGATACCCTAACTAGAATTCTTAACCAAACTAAAAGAGATTATCATGGAAACAAGTTTAGCATTAACTATCATCGGTATTGTATTAACATTAGTGGGAATTATTTTTAATGCAATTCCAAAAATTGTAAATCAAAAAATTATGGGGAACTTGTCCCCGGAAGCAGAAAATCCGGCGGCTGCGTTACGCGTTGCAATTGGAGGTATTTCAATTGCAGTTGGAATAATTGCTTTTTATTGTAAAGATTTTCCGGTTGACCAGGCCAACGCACTTTTAGTCGCCATGGGAACCGGATTCATTGTCATTATTGTGGCAATTATTTCAATGAAGTTCAGAGGGTTAAGTGATGAAATAGCTGTTCCACCGGTTGTCATGTTTATTATATTGACAATTATTGCGTTTTATGCTTCATCATAATTAAAGGCTAAATGGATAGAAGAGTATCTTTTTTCTTTAAACGAATCAGAGTGATTTCTGCAGGAACACCGATTCGTAATGGTGGTCCCCAATAGCCTGTTCCTCGGTTAACATAAATTTGAGTACCGTAATGATCGTAGAATCCAGCAATATATGGATTGGCAAGTTTTGTTAAATAGGTGAACGGCCAGAATTGTCCACCATGGGTATGCCCAGATAGTTGCAGGTCTGCCCCGATTTCATGTACCGAATGGATACTATTAGGTTGATGAGCCAATACAATTTTTGTTATGTTATCAGGCACCGAACGAAGGGCAAGTCCTGGATTAGATTTATGGGTAGGTTTAATTTGATGCGCTTTAAAATCAGTAATACCCGCAATTGCAATCTGATCACCCAATCTTGAAACTAATTCATTTGAATTAATTAAATTTTTCATACCAAGCCTATCTGTTTCATCTAACCATAAATCGACGCCTGAGTAGTATTCATGATTGCCTGTAACAAAATAGGTTCCAAAGGGTGCTATCATGTCTTTTAAGGGAGCCAAATCAGAACGAAGGTATTGAACTGAGCCATCCACAAGATCACCAGTTATAGCAATTAAATCTGGATTATGAATTGATATTTTATCTAATACATTTTCCACATAGGGCCTTTTAATTGTTGGCCCTACATGTAGATCAGAAATTTGAGCAATTGTAAAATTATTAAAACTTTCAGGAAGGCATTCCAAAAATATATCATGCTTAATAACCGATGGACCCTTCCTGGAATTGTAAAATCCAAAACCAGTGGCCGTACCCGATATACCAATTATACCCAGAGTGATAGACTTTTTAATAAAGTCTCTTTTTGAATTATCAATTGGCTGCTCAGTATCAACTAGATTACTAATAATCGATATGAACTGAATAATAAAATCCTTTGTAAATAAAAAAATAAAGGATAGGGTGAAAAAACCTAGACTCGTATAACCCAAAAAAGAAAATTTATCAATAATTTTTGATTCGTTTCCACTCATTCGGAGCATAATCGGTACAACGGGTAAAAGACTAAAAATAAATACCGTTATGTAAACTAAAAGAGTATTAGAAAAAGAAAGCCCTATTGCAGGTATAGTGCGCCAGGCAACATAACCGTGGATTAACCACAACACTCCTAACGCAACAACAAAAAACATTTTTTATATTTTGTATTTTTGTATTAGAGATTTTAAGAGTCGTATGCAGCCAGCCCAGTCACATCTTGCCCGAGGATCAATGTATGCATTTCATGGGTACCTTCGTAAGTATAAACTGATTCAATATTCGCCATATGACGCATAGGTGAATAATCTTCTGTAATGCCGTTTGCACCTAATATTCCTCGGGATATTCTGGCAACATCTCTAGCTAATTCACAATTATTTCGTTTAGCCATAGACACCTGTTGAAAGGTC
>CAZCHA010000029.1:0-19036 GCA_964498175.1 uncultured bacterium | reverse complement strand
ATGATTTTTATGCCTATGGCATCAGCTCTGATTTAATCACGGATGTGACCAGTGCTGGTCTCATCAGAGTCGCAGGTTTAAATGATATAGAAAAATTAGATTATAATCAAATGAACTATGGCGAATTGGCTGATAAATTGCTTGTGCGATATGTAGCAAAAGGAACTCTATGGAAAATGGATACGATCTTTCAACTTTCTATGGAGATTTTTGACACAAAATCATCAGAAGTGATTTATAACAAACGCTGGCAGACAAACTGGAAAGACCTGTTAATTATTAAGAGTGATTTATCCGATAATATTTTAGAAAAAATGAATGTAGAAATTTTAGGTGATCCTGAAAAATTTACAAATGTTAACCCGGAAGCTTATGAATTGTTTTTAAAAGGTAAATATCTATTTATAAATCGTAAGTCTTTCAATGATGTTGAAGTCGCAAGAGACCTGTTCCGTAAAGCTATTGCCGTTGATGAGAACCTTTTAATCGCACAGACTATTCTGGGATATACATATGTCAACTACGGCGAGCATGAAAAAGCTAAGAATATATTATTACCAACATTAAAAAAAGCTGAAGAGACCAATGATCATAAAAACATAGCTTTTGCGTCAAGTAGTATTGCTATGATATACGCGAGCCTGAATTCTTTGGATACGGCCCTAATCTATTACGAACGATGTTTAGAATTACAAAAGCAACTTGGTAATAAGAAAGGAGAAGCTCAGACCTATAATAATATTGGTGCCTTATATTCTAATAATGGTAATCTTGAAAAAGGTTTGGAGTATCTATTAAAAAATCTTGCAATTCACGAAGAAATGGAAAACAAGCGTGGCCAGGCTGGTGTTTTAAATAATATAGGCTCCACCTATAACGGTATGGGTGATAATCAAAATGCTCTCAAAAGTTGTCTGAAATCTATTGAAATGAAAATAGAAATAGAGGACGATGCTTATTCATTTATGTGGAGTTATTTCTCAACGTCATTTGTTTATGCTGAAATAGATGATTTTAAAAATGCCAAGAACAATATTGAAAAATCATTAGAAATTCAGGAAAATCTCAAATTTAAAATGTTAAAAGATGCATCATTAATTGCATTCGAATATTATAAAAAAGTATTAGGTGAACCGTTCAATACAGAAATTATTTTAACTTTGATCAAAGATAATGAAGATGTAGTGAAAGAAAACAGTTACTTACTTTATCAGTTATTTGATGAGCAAAAATATTTAGAAATCGCCTATAATAATATTATTGAAAATATTGAATCATTTGAAGATGAATTAAAGGTAAAGTATTTGAATTATCCTAATCAAAAAAGGATAATAGAAGAGTGGGAAAAGGTTCAATCTTAAATAATACTTGAACAAACTCGAAAATTCACTGTCTAAAAGCGCATGTAGATAAATAGTATGGGAAATGTTATTATTTAAAAAAATAATACAGATTAGTTTTCTTCTTTTATTTATTGGGTGCTACACAAGTGTCGAGAATTTGCCTAATGATGATAGCAATTCATTGCGATATCATCTAGGTACCACTACATCTGCATATTTCCAAAACAGTGTTCAAGAAATTGTTGTACTGTATGGATATTCAGTCAAAGAATACACAAGTTATGGAAATTATCAGATCGCCGATACTTATTGGAAAAATCGTGATCCATATCCAACTGAGATAGATAGAGGATTTTTAGAAGCAAAAACAAAATTACTATTTACAGCATCAAATGATAGGCTGGACTCATTTGAATATGATGCAAATTTATTTTCGTGTTATTTAGATATTATAAATAGATGCTTCGATGGTGATAAGTGGATAGAGTATAATGATGGCCCAGAGCTCCAGGTATCATTGGATAGCATTGTGAAAGAAATTAAAAATGAATTACTTATGAACATGCAAAAGTCATAACCATTTACTCACTAAAATAACCAGTAACTAAACTATAGAAATCGTGGTAAATAAATATTTTAGCAATATAAGGTTAATAAAAATAAATACTGAATATGCCTTGACATCGTTTAATCTATTTCCATAGGTTCCAAAGGTTTATTTATGAGAAGACACATAAGTTCGGTGTCTATCTACGTGCTAAACAAATGTCTTGGGAATATAAATTTGACTTTATTGTCTATCAATCTCTTGATAAAATTAATAGTTATTAACAAAACTCTATAATGGAGGCTACATAATGATTCGAATCTCGCGATTAATTACCATGGTTGCTTTCTTGTCCTTTACATGGGCACAGACAGCAGGTAAAATAAGCGGTACAGTTTCTTCCAGTGATGGTCAAGCCTTAGCAGGTGCCAACGTGGTTGTTGACGGAACTGCTATGGGTGCAGCTACCGATGCAGATGGTCAATATAATATATTGAATGTTTCTGCTGGAACGTATTCTGTTACAGTTAACTATATTGGATACAAAAATACAACTGTGTCTAATGTTCAAGTAAAAAGTGGTTTAACAACACCAATGGATTTTGCATTGGAATCTTCAGTAATAGAAGGTGACGCTGTTACCATCGTTGGCGTTAAGCGTCTTATTGAGCCAAGTGCAACAAATTCCGTGCGTACTATGGGAGCTGAAGAAATCCAAAATTCAGCATCCAGAAGTGTTACGGGAATGCTTGAATTGCAAGCAGGTGTTACAGTCACAAATGGTGATCTACACATTCGTGGCAGTCGCGAAGAAGAAGTGGCCTATACCATTGATGGAGCAGATATTAAGGATGTTGTATATAGCGGACGTATGGCTTCAGCAATTCCAGAAGCACTTTCAGAAATTGCTGTTGAAGCTGGTGGCTATGGCGCACATATTGGTGGCGCAAACTCTGGTGTTGTTCGTCAAACACTGCGTACTGGGGGATCAAGTTTCGGCGGATCAGCACGTATTGAAAGTGGCGATTATGGACATACCGACATTACGGGTACTGTTAGTGGCCCTGCTGGACCGGTAAAATTCTTTGCAGCTTTTCGTCAAACACATACAGATGATCATTCGCCTGCGTTTTACGAATCATTTAAAATAAATGATGGTGCTCCAATGGCGAGCTATCAGTCCGGTGTAACTGCAGATGGAGATTCTATTTCAGTTGATTTTGATGGTGATAATATCGCACATAGAGCCCAGGATGACCTTGACATTAATGCAACGGCATCAATGGATTTTGGCCCATTAAATATCCGATATTCATTTGTGAACAATACTTCGGATTGGCAGAGCAATACACTCCCAATTCGTAATATGTTTAACACAGAACGTCAGGCAGCAGCTAATAGAACTTTTATGTCTAACGGTTTGAGATTAAACTTTTTTCTAAACCCAGATTTTTTAATCTCAGGTGGTTTTTCACAAGTGTCTCGTGATTATGAATCCTGGGATGACCTGTTTGGTAAGCCAGCTGACTTCGCTGAAGCAATGAGCTGGGGTGACTCCGCTGCTGTCGTTAGCCAATATTCAAATGCTGCTGAAGTTGGCGCGGGCTGGTCAAATGCTTATACAGATCCTGAGAGTTACTATGTTGGCCTGTTCCGTTTTACACGCCCGGGGGATATAGCAACAGGATGGAGTAAAAATAATCGTTCAACAACTGCATTTGATATGAGTCTCACTATGCAAAGAGGTGATCATGAAATAAGAGCTGGATTTGAACGAAAAGATTATACTTATAGCAGTTATTCCTTGAGTACAGGTGCTATCAAGAATATTAATAAAGGACTTGATGCTGGCACATATACAGATGCCGATCTTAGCAATCCATCTGATGAGCTTAAAGAAGCTATGAGCCTTTATAATCGCAGTGGAAGTATTGGCTACGATGATTTTGGTAATGAGGTTTCAGATGGCTTAGATGGTCCTCGTCATCCTTTCCAACAGTCTTTTTATGTGAATGATAAATATGAAACTGGCGATGTAGTTGTAAGCGCAGGTGTTCGTGTAGATCAATTCAATAATGATGATTGGAAAATGACAGACCCAACAAATCCACCATGGGATGAATCTAATCAGGGAGTTATTGCGGACGAAATTTCTGACTCCGATACTAAAACAAGTATTCAGCCTAGGTTAGGTCTGGCTTTTCCGGTATCTGATAAAACAGTATTCCATCTTCAGTATGGGCGTTATGCTCAGATGCCTGAATTACGTCGTCCTTGGGCATCCACTCGCTATATGCACTTAGTATGGGGTGGACAAAACTATACACCAGATCCAATGGGTTTTGATTTAGACCCAATTGAAACAACTCAATATGAAGTCGGCCTCAGTTATCAATTCATTGCTGATGCTGCTCTGGATATGACAGCCTTCGCAAAGAATACCACAGGTCAAATTGTTATTGCAAAAAGAGACGAAATTGATGCCACGCAAGATGGGTACCATGGTGCAGAAGCGGAAGGTCCTTATTACGTAAATGGTGACTTTACTACTGTGAATGGGTTAGAATTCACACTTCGGACTCGTCGTATAGGAAGACTACAGACTTATGCTGCTTATACATGGACGGATGCACGTGGAATTAATACTGATCCAAATACATCAGCTGGAAACTTGTCTCAGGATAAGTTGGCTGCACCACCTAAAATGATTATGCCTCTTTATTACGAGAATCGTCATCGTTTAAATATTGCTGCAGATTTTCGTTTCGGTGAAAATGACGGTCTATTGAATGGTTTGGGTGTCAATCTTCAGTATAAATTAAATAGTGGCCATCCATTCACACTAAGTGATGGTGGCATGGGTCAGCGTTCTGCTGATGCCGGTGCATTATTAACCGATGCACGATCACGGGAGCCACAAGAACCAATAGGTCAATCTACGACGCCTTGGCAGAGTAATGTCGATTTAAAAGTAGATTACAGGTTAAAGCTTGGACCATCTGAAGTGACTCTGTTTGCCTATGTAGAAAACTTCTTTAATACTAAGAACGTAATCAATGTTTATTCTCGTTCAGGGAATGCATATGATGACGGTTTCTTAACAGACCCTGCATTGAGCAGTGAACTGGTTGCTGCAAATGGAGCCACATATGTTGAGCTCTATGAAAATGTTAATCTTGCAAACCGCCAACATTATATGGCAGATTTTGGCCAGGATCTTTTTGGCACACCAAAAACTGTTAGAATGGGCGTAAGCGTAGGCTTCTAACTGAAACCATGAATATTAATAAAAAAGGTACAAATACCATGAAGTTAAGAAAAATTAAAACTTTACTTATTGGGGCTAGTGTGCTTGTTGCTTCTCTTTTTGGTCGATCACTTTCAACATCGGCTGTAAAAGGGGCGGGAGCCACTGACGGGAATACTCTTCCCAGTTACTCAGTCATCAATATTAACAATATGGCCTATTGGATGAAAAAGAGTTCCGCTGGAACTACTTCTGGAAGTCCGAATGGTACACAGGCTGACTATCCAATTGGTACGGGTGGTTTGATCTATGAAGATGGTTTTCTCTGGGGAGCTAAGGTTAGTGATGGTGATACATCAGGTTCATACAGAGTTCGTGTAGGCGGAACAACCTACTATTCAGGTTTACATGCGGGATATGTTAAGTATAATGCTGATGGTGATGTTGTTGGGGTTACAGATCCCGCAGATCATGGAGTGTGGCGTGTACGACCAGACTGGGAAACATCAGACCTGGTAGCAGATGCTGCTAATTTTTATTCAGTCGAAACACCTAGCGCCGATGATATTGCGGCAGTTAGAGAAGACTATGAATATAGTTGGAATAATTGGCCTGCAGATCTAGGCGCACCTTATGATGATGTAAACAATGATGGTGCCTTCAACCTTGCAGATGGCGATATTCCAGGATATCCAGGTGCAGCACAGACTCTTTGGGTTGTTGCAAATGACATTCCATATATTGTCGATGCTACTGGTACTGTAGTTGATACGCAAATTGTTGCTGAAAATGTATATGGTGCACCTCCAGTAGGTATAGAACTACAGGTAACCATGTGGGCATATGCCTATGGTGCAAGTGACCCCTTAGGGAATGTGATTTTCAAAAAAGCAATTATGAAATACACAGGTCTTCCTATTACGCATGATTACTATAAGGCTGATGCAAGGTTAGATACTATGTATTTCACACAGTGGTCTGATCCCGATCTCGGAACTTTTACAGATGATTATGTAGGTTGTGATATTGGTCTTTCCTTTGGCTATGTATATAATGGTAATCGTTTAGATGGTGTCTTCAATGGTATTTTTAACCTGCCAGTGCCTGCTGGTGGATATGATTTCCTTCAAGGTCCTGTAGATAATATGGATATTGATGGTGATGGCGATACTGATGAATACCTGCCGATGACAGCATTCACATATTTTGGAGCCGGTTCATCCATTAGTGATCCGGATTTATCTTCTTATAATGGTACTCTTCAATTTTTTAATTTAATGGAAGGATACCTACCAAGGCCTGAATACCCAACACAAATTCCTTGGACAGACCTTTCAACTGGATTAACTACAAACTTTGCTTTGTCTGGCGATCCTGTTGCTGGTTCTGGTTGGATCGATGGTGTACAGCTTCCTCCTGGAGATAGACGTCTTGTTATGTCAAGCGGTCCTTATGATATGGAGCTTGGCTCAACAGCTGAAGTTGTTCTAGCTCTCGCTGCCGGTACTGGAAATGATGCAGTTTCATCTGTGTCAGTTGCTAAATATGTTGATACTTATGCACAGTATGCTTATGATAATAATTTTAGTCTTCCTTCTGCACCTACAAAACCATCAGTTAATACTGTTGAGTTAAATGGTTCAATTGCACTTGATTGGGGTTCCGATGATGCTGCAGTAGCTGCCACAGAGTTAACAGTCAGTGAAGGATTTGAATTTGAAGGTTATAATGTTTACCAACTTCCAAGTGCTGGATCACCTTTATCTGAAGGTGTTAAAGTTGCAACATATGATAAAGTTAACTTGATTCAAAATATTCTTGATAATGACGTAGATCCTTTAACGGGTCTCGTAGTAGCAGTACCTAAACAAACTGGTACTGATGCTGGTGTACAGCGTTTTTTCGACACAGATTATGATGAATTACGTGGCCGTCCAATGTCAAATGGAATTACCTATTATTTTGCAGTTACAGCATATAGCTTTCTGCCGGATAATGAAGGAAGCCCATTTAAAACATTAGAATCGCCTTCTGCCGTTGTAGCTGTAACGCCTCATTCGGCAAACCCGGGATTTGCTGCTGGAGATGGCTATGGTGATGCAGTCGAAGTAACCCACACAGGAACAGCAAATGCGTCTGTTAGTGTCACTGTGGTTAACCCGAGTGAATTGACAGGCGATAGTTATGAAGTCGGATTTAATGAACAACTTTATTACTTAGACCTTGAAGGTAACTGGCATACTTCTGATCCTGATGGTGCAGGTAAAGTAACGGATGTTTCACCATCAAGTGTTACAGGTTATGGAGAAACATCTTATGAAGTAGGAACAATCGATTTAGTTTTTCAAGTTGATGTTGTTTCGCCTGATTACAATTATGCAGATGGAGTTTTATTAACTTTTGCTGAAGGTACAGTTATTAATGCTGCCTATGATTCTGATGAAGGTGTGATTGCCATGATTTCAGATAATGAAGTAATGTTTGGTGATAACTCGTTGTCTACTGGAGGTTATTTTTCTGGTGGGCAGGTTGTCTATGTAAATATTAATACACCTAGCGATTTTCCAAATACCGCTATCAGTGTAGACTATGTTATTTATGATGACGGTTGGGCACAATCATGGTGTCCTCCTGAAAATTGTGAAACATGTGAATACTATGGTATTGGATTTGATTGTAATGGTGAAGTCCTGACACCAATACTTAATGCTACAGGAACAACAAGTATAGATTCTTTAGCATACTTCATTCAAGTAGAGCAACAATGGAGTCTGAAAAACACAACCACAAACACTATGCTTCTTGAAAAACAAACATTTGTTGGCGGATTAGATGTAATGGATGGAGATGCTGTTGAAGGTGGATCTGCATTACAGCATAACACTTCGGCAGCGGAAACTGTTGAAGGATTTACTGTAAATGTGGAAGGTAGTTATGATTCACCTAATGATGCATATGAAAGAGAAGCTGTTGGCTCGGGTACTTATGATATTGATTCTTATTTAGCATCTGGTTGGGCCGCTACAGCAAAAGCAGTAGACACATGGGGTGATGGTCACTATGAAGTAGATTATCTTCAGAGAGATGTTGAAGTACGCTTTACTGGTGTTTACGGTGCGCCTGTTCCAATGGCTAATGGTGGAGTCTACGTCCCTGTTGAATCTGGAGGTTCTATGGCATGGATCGATGGGTCACGTGTAGGTGATTTTGCATCTCACCCAGATGCGAATAATCCTGGTGATGGCTCACCATTTCATATCAGAATTCCATTTGAAGTTTGGGATCTGGAAGATCCAAGTGGGGAACCAAAACAAATTGATATTACGATTTATGATCGGCTTCAGAATTATGATGGAAGTGTTGACACTGTTTGGGCCTTCAATCCATATAATCGTATGTACACCCACTTTATTTTAGAGGATCATGCAACTTCTTCAGCTGCTACTTCGATTTCAGAAGACAAATTAACATGGAATGTTGTCTGGTGGTATACTGACTGGGTGATTGGTGACGTTGTGACATTTAAATATGCAAATCCAATTCAAATGGGTTCAGATAAATTTACATGGAGCACTGTTCAATCATCTACGGCAGTTTCTGAAGATTTAACAAATGTAAGTGTTTATCCAAATCCTTACTATGGTTTCCATGAATTGGAAACAAGTAGGTCTGATAAATATGTTTCGTTCAATAATCTTCCACCAAAAGCAACAATCAGTATTTATACATTAGGTGGTACTTTTGTTAGGAAGATTGATAAAGATGATGCAGGGCAGTTTGTACAATGGGATCTTACAAATCAGTATGAATACCCTGTTGCAAGCGGACTCTATATTGTCCATATTGAATCCGGAAGTAACGAAAAAATCATGAAGTTGGCACTTGTTCAGGAAACACAAGTGCTCAAGTACTATTAATAAACACGATCGTGGAGAACAAAATGAAAAAAATCATTATTTCGACTCTAGCAGTCATCGTTCTTAGCTCCATAGTCCTTGGGCAGAGCTCCAGAATGGGTACCGCTTCTTCGACACAATTGCAAGTTGTTCCATCTGCCCGCTACCTGGTGGGTGGCGGAGCAGCGGCAAATGCTGTTGGGTTAGATGCGGCTTTCTGGAATCCTGCAGGATTAGCACGGAGTGAGAATACTATTGATGCAATCTTTTCAAATAGACAATATATTGCAGATATTGAAAACAACTTCTTTGGCGTCAGTACAGACCTTGGCGCTGTAGGAAGAGTAGCACTTACTGCTCGTACATTCAATATTGGGGATATTAACGAAACAACGGTTTATGACCCAGATGGAACTGGACAGGTATTCACACCTAACTTTTCAATCATTGGTGCATCAGCTTCAAAAAATCTTTCTGATAACACAAGTGTTGGATTAAATGCCAACTTGGTTCGTGAAAGTTTTGGACGTGTTTCCGCAAGCGGACTTGCTTTTGATTTAGGTGTCCAATACAGAGGATTGTTTTTAGATGATCTTGATGTAGGCTTTGTGTTAAAGAACTTTGGCCAGCCTGTTAAATACGAAGGTGAAGGTCTAGGTGTCTTAGCAACTGCTAATGAATCAGATCGACCTTTAGAATACTACAAAATCGATGCTGCTGCTTTTGACTTGCCTTTCTCATTTGATATGGCAGTTGGATATACAATCGCCGGTGCTGATCTAGGCTTAACATACACCAGTAACTATTATGCTACTGATGAGATTCGCTTTGGTGCATCTTATGATGTTGCCGGTATGGCTACAGTGTCCTTAGGGTATCAACAATCAGGTGTTGCCCAAGGAGAAGCTGCTGAAAGCGATTGGTATGTAAATCCATTTGATGGTGTATCATTTGGTGGTTCACTTAACCTTCAAAATCTTATTGGTATGAATTTGTCGGTTGATTTTGCATCCTTACAAGCTGGAGCATTTGGAACCAATAATGTTGTAACACTACGGATGGGATTATAAACTAGTCCTATACTTTAGAAAAAAGGGCAGGTTTACCTGCCCTTTTTTTTTATGACATATTATACGACAATAAACTTTTAAAAATATCTTAAAATTCCTTGAATGAATTCATTAATTCAAAGATCAATTTATTAGATTATAACCAAATAGTATTTTTTACCGGTGCCGGGATGTCGGCAGAGTCCGGGGTTCCTACCTATCGAGGATTAGGTGGGCTATGGCATGAATATAAATGGGAAGATTATGCTTGCCAAAACGCTTTTATCAATAACCCTGAAGGTGTACTTGATTTTCATGAATTACGACGGTTAGAAGCATTAAAATGTGTTCCGCATTCTGGTCACAAGATTATTACTCAAATCCAAGATAAAAAACCAAATACTGTTATTATCACTCAAAATATCGATGGAATGCACCAGCGTGCAGGTACTGACCATGTAGTTGAATTACACGGCAGTCTTTGGAGATTACGGTGTGAAACAGAAGTGCAGGTATTTGATGATTTAAATAATGGGAAATATCATACCCGTAAGTGTAAATGCGGTGCCTGGCTCCGTCCCGATATTATTTGGTTCCAGGATATGTTAGATGAAAGTACGGTTCACAAAGCAACAAGAATAATTTCATCATGTGATCTCTTTATCAGTATTGGTACAAGTGCGGTAGTTTGGCCTGCTGCAGGATATCCAAAACTCGCCAAAGATAGAGGCGCTTTTTGTATTGAGATTAATCCTGAAGAGACTGAACTTTCGCCATTATATGACCGATGTATTCGATCAACAGCAAGCCATGCTTTAAATCAATTATTTCAATAAAGGAAGAATATGAAAAATCCATCAATATTTTTAGCAGCTGCATTTTTTCTTGTAATAGTCTTACACCATAAAGCGCCTGAAGAATTACGATATCCAATAACAGAAAAAGGAGATACTAAAGATACTTATTTTGATACGACTATTGCGGATCCGTATCGATGGCTTGAAGATGATTATTCAAATTCAACGAAGGCCTGGGTGACTAAACAAAATGCTTTTACAAACTCTTATATGAGAAAAATCCCATTTCGACGAAAAATTGAAAAACGATTAACAGAGATCTGGAATTATCCTTCCCAGGGTATGCCATTTAAAAGAGGTGAAAAATATTATTTTTATAAGAATGATGGGCTCCAGAGTCAGTCTGTTCTTTTTGTTCAAGATGCTCCAACAAGTGAAGCAAAAGTTTTTATGGATCCTAATCAATTATCCATTGATGGAACCATTGCTCTAGGTGGTACATATTTCTCAAATGATCATAAATATATGGGGTATTCTGTCAGCATTGCCGGTTCCGATTGGCGTGAATTTTATGTGAAGAATCTTTTAAGTGGCGAAATACTGCCTGATCATTTAAAATGGGTCAAATTCAGTGGCATGTCTTGGTTAGGAAATGGTTTTTATTATAAAAGATATCCAACACCTGATGAAAATGAAGAACTGTCTGCTTCAAATGAGCTTGCTAAAGTCTATTATCACCGATTAGGTACATCTCAGGAAGCAGATGAATTAATTTATTATGATCCTGATAAACCCAAACTAGCTCCAAGTATAAGTGTATCAGATGATGAACGATTTTTATTTCTATATAGATCCAGCGGAACTTATGGAAATATGCTGGCCTTCAAAGACACCAAATTAGATCAAGAAAATTGGACGCACATTGTAGATGATTTAAACTCAAATTGTTGGATTATGGATACCATAGGGGATCAATTGATTGTTCAAACTGATCGGAATTCTCCCTTTAAGAAAATTGTCCGAATTGATCCAAAAAAACCACAGGAATCAAACTGGACAACATTGATAGAAGGAACACAAGATCAAGTTCTATCTTCAGTGAACCTTGTTGGAGGTAAATTCTTTGCGCATTTTACCCAGGATGTTACATCAGTCTGGAAAGTCTATGATCTGGATGGAAATTTCCTTTATGATATAGACCTGCCAGGAAAAGGAATTGTTAGTGGTTTTGGTGGCAAAAAAGACCAGATGATCACCTGGTACACTTTTAATAATTCAGTAAGTCCATCCACAATCTATCAATATGATATAAAGCAGAATATATCCACAGTTTATAAGGAATCAGAAGCAAAATTCGATCGGACCAGTTTTGTTTTAAAGCAGGATTTTTATCCGTCTAAGGATGGAACAATGATTCCTATCTTCATTGCCCATAAAAAAGGGCTTAAAATGGATGGAAAACGTCCGACCTTACTCTATGCCTATGGTGGGTTCAATGTGTCCATTAAACCCTATTTTAGCAAGGCTAATTCAATTTTATATGAGAATGACGGTGTCTATGCTATTGCCAATTTAAGAGGCGGTAGTGAATACGGGCAGAATTGGCACGAAGCGGGCATGCTACACAATAAACAAAATGTATTTGATGATTTCATAGCCGCAGCTGAATATTTGGAAAGAAGTGGTATCACAACTCCAAACTATCTTGCAATTCGTGGTGGTTCAAATGGAGGCTTGCTCATTGGTGCTGTGATAAATCAGCGACCTGACATTTGTAAAGTCGCTTTTCCTGAAGTTGGGGTGATGGATATGCTTAGATATGAAAAATTTACAATCGGTCACGCATGGGCAGTGGAATATGGATCTGTGTCAGAAAAAGAACATTTTGAAAATCTGGTAGGTTATTCTCCGCTACATGCAATTCAAACTGGTACCAATTATCCTTCCGTTCTTGTTTACACGGCTGATCATGATGATCGTGTAGTACCGGCACATTCTTTCAAGTATACGGCTGCATTACAAAATGCCCAGGGAGGGAAGGAACCTATTTTGGTTCGCATTGGCCAAAGCGCCGGTCACGGTGCTGGTAAGCCTACAAAAAAGATTATTGAAGAATACGCTGAAAAATGGGCTTTTATGTTTTACGAAATGGGATTGGCAATTTAAGCAAGGACGCGAGCCAAATCATCTCTGATTAAGATTAAAATGGCCGATTGAGAAACAATCAAATAATCTTTATCCTCAATTTTGATCTCGATACTGGCTTTGCCGAGGAACAAGGCATAATCACCAATCTCTGCCTGGGTTGGAATATATTTAACATCTGATCCTTTTTCTTTCCAAGGTTCACTAAATGATGAATCAGGTGAACCTAAGGGGATACCGGGACCTACTTCAACAACCATCCCACCGCGAACTTCCTGTTTTTCAATTACGCTGGGAGGAAGGTATAATCCTGCAGGTGATTTAGTTTCGCCTGTATCAGGACGGATTAAAATGCGGTCACCAACGACTAATACTTGTTTATTTGAACTTTTCATAATTCAATAGATGGATCTGAATTAGCAATGCTTATCATTAACTGTAATTACAGTAGAAATATGGATGAAAGGCAGTGTTATTGATCTGTTTCTAATTCTTTAGGTTTTGGTGGAGACTTTCCCCAATAAGTTGGACTGGAATTTAACAAAAAATAGACATTATCATTGGTGCGATATACTTCTGAAGAATTGGAATTACGAATATAGTTATGCTGATAATCCTGCCCGGAATTTCCAAAGATATAATGAATTAATTCCTCATCTTTATCATTGAAAACCTGAAAATGGCGACCTAATGAATCATCTACGCCAAACTTTTCCCATTTAGTTTGGTTTTTTGAAATGAGCATTTCCATTTTTACAGCGAGCAAACGGTCAAATAAATTATTTATTTGATTTTCTTTGATCAAAAGTGTATCAGCCTGAGTAATACTCCAGGTTGTATCAGATCGAACGAGTTCTAAAGAATTATCTCCTTCAGTAATTAAGACACGATGTATATCTTCTTGATTACCAGAAAATATAGAAGTACCTGCAACAATATGAGATTGTTGTACATTTTGATTATAAAAGTAAATACCAGTAAGTATTACAAGTGTGATTAATGTATACTTCAGTGAATCAGTCATAGATTTGCCTCAGGATTTCTGCATGTTTTTTTTCTTTTCTTATTTGAAAAAAACCAAATGTTAAAACAAGCAATGAAGGGATTAACATATTTGCCCATTTCCATTTTTTTCTAGTTGAATCTTCCAATTCTTGTAGTGGACGACTCGTGATTTCCCTTGATCTCAAAGATATTAAATCTTCATCACCAGCGAGATAATCTACCGCGTTCATCAGGAAAATGAGATTATCATTTACAGACATCCCTGCATCATCTGCTAGAAACTTAGAATCTGAGATAAGCATCAATTCACCGCCATTAACAAGTTTTGATGTTGCAGCCAAGATTTTCCCTCTTTGTCCTAACATTCGAATAAACGGATTTTGCTGCGGGTCCGGGCTTAATAAATAATTACTTTCCATTAATCCGCTATTAGAAGATGATTTAAACAATTCAATAACACCGGCAACTCGATCATTATTAGTGGTGTCAATTTGAATTTCACTTGGGAAGAATGGTAAAACCTGTTCAAGATCAGAAACAACAATTTCATCCTTATTAAAAGATTGAACAATAGGGAAGAAGGGATAATCCATTGGTCGATTCATCATGAAAATTCCACGACGTTCCTGAACTTGAACTTTGCTTGATTTTCCATCCAAAACCAAATTTTTCTTCAATATTATACCATGATCTTTTAGAAAACTAAAAATGTCAGAATCGATTGGATTTGCTTGTTGCGTCTTAATATCAGTCAAAATACCACTTTGCGTCAGGAATATTTTTTTGCCAGAATCCATAATAGATACAAGATTATCCATCTCCAGCGAATCCAATGAATCCACAGCTCCCGATACTAAATAAACATCAATATCTGTATTAATTGGGTTGGATAAATCAACAGTTTGAAAAGAATAATGCTGGCTTAATTGTGAAGATAAATTATCTGTTTTTAAATCCGTTTCTGAATCTAAATGAGCCAAACCTATCCTTTTCTTATCAATATCAATTAATGACTTTATTTTTGTACTAATCAAATACTCTAACCCCGATGTCGACTGAATGACTGGAATTACTTCTTTTTTATCTTCAAACAATAAGACCATTCCAAGATAGACTTTTTTGATTTCTACTTTGTCATTTTCAATAACTTGCATCTGTACCGGTTGAATGCCATCTTTTCTGGCTTGTTCTTCCATGTCCTTATCCGATTCGGGATTATGGAAAAAGAATCGAATATTATTATCAGAGTAGGCACTGAATTCTTCTAAAATGTCCTGTAGAAATCGCCGTGTATTACCCAGTTCATTTGGTAGATCATCAGAAAAATACACTTTCATGGTTAAGAACTCATCAACTTTTGAAACGATTGATTGGCTTGATGAGGACAGAGAATACATTTTATTATCTGTTAGATCATATCGATCAAAAATATCTCGAGCAATTAAATTCAAAAGGAGTAACCCCACGATTAAGCCGCCTGAATAAAGAATGAATGAATTTTTATTTTTTGTTAACATGACTTAACTCCATTTCCGGGATTCAAGTACCCGGGTTGTCATGAAAAGAAAAAATCCAATCACTGATCCAAAATAAACAATATTCCTTGTATCGATAACGCCTCGAGACATATTAGATAAATGAAATTCTGTACTCAAATACTGGATTAGACCGGCTAAGCCAGGTGGTACAAACATTAATAACTTATCCATAAGAAAAAATGTAATTACAATTGCAATTCCCACTATAAAAGCAACGACTTGGTTTTCTGTAAGACTACTGGAGAAAATGCCAACAGATGTATAAACACCTCCGAGAAGTGCTAATCCAAGATATCCAGTAAATACAGCACCATGATCTATAGTTGTGCCTACATTGTAAAGTGTAATATAATGGATTATAGTTGTAAACAAGGCCACTAGAATTAGAGTGAGGCCTGCAAGAAATTTTCCTATAACAATATCTCTTTCCCGAACTGGAAGGGTGCTAATGATCTCAATTGTTCCTAAACTTTTTTCTCTGGAAATAAGACCCATGGAAACAGCGGGGATAAAAAAGAGATAAACTAAGGGAACGATCCCAAATAGCGACCTCATATCGGACTGATTGTAAAGGAAAAATGTGTTGGTGAAGAAATATCCATTTACCAACGCAAAGACCACCAAAAATATATAGGCCATCGGCGTGTTAAAAAAGGATCGTAGTTCCTTTTTATATATTGTGACAATATTATGCATGAGCAGAACCTCCATCCTGAGTCAAGTTTCTGAAAATATCTTCTAGATTTCTCTTAGAAGTGCTCATTTCTACAAGTACCCACTTATGCTCCACAACATAGTCAAACACATCTTTTCTTGGATCAGATGTACTGGAGTGTTCAAGAGTAACCCGAATGGAATTATCCATTTTATGAATAGACTCTATGGAGATACTTGGAATAACAGCTTTGATATCCTGGATACTATTTTCATCTGCATTTTGAATTTCAAGCTGAAGTTGGGTCATTCCTTTTGAATCTGATATAAGATCATCGCTGGTACCATCAGCAACAATTTCTCCATTATTAATAATAATAATCCGATCAACTGTTGCTTGAATCTCTTGAAGAATATGAGAAGACATAAGCACAAGTTTTTCTTTTCCTAATTTTTTGATCAGACGCCGTATATCAACAATCTGGTTTGGATCTAATCCAGATACCGGTTCATCCAAAATTAATATTTTAGGATCATGAATCATTGCTGCAGCGAGCCCAATGCGTTGTTTATATCCTTTTGAACAATTGCCAATAGTTCGATGCACAACTCCTTGAAGTGCACATTCTACCACAACTCGCTCCAATGCTTTTTTATAATCGTGGTCAACAATTCCTCGAATTTCCGCATGAAATTTCAAGTATTCATAAACTTTCATTTCGGCATAAAGTGGATTCAGTTCTGGTAAATAACCAATTTGTTTTTGAATCTCGAGGCTATGTTCTAATATATTTTTCCCGTCAACGAATACATTCCCAGCTGTTGGAGATAAATATCCTGTCATCATTTTAAGAGTCGTGCTCTTTCCTGCACCGTTTGCTCCTAAAAATCCAACAATTTCTTTATCAGATAATGAAAATGAAATCGATTTCACGGCTTGAACATGCCCATAATTCTTGGACAGATTTTCAATGCGAATCAATGGTAGTCTCCTTAGGTTTTGAAATTATGAATGTTAAAAGAATAAAATAGTTCCTAAAATTGCTGGCAATATTATTAAAAAATATGGAGATGGGAAATAGTACAAAATAAATGTTTTGTGACGGATGCCACACATCGAAAGATATATTAGGGAATTACCTTGACTCTAATAAGGGAATGAGTATATCTTCCTACCGACTAGTCAAAGTATTTTTGGCAAGTAATGGTATACCAAAACAAAACAAAAGAGGAGAGTATTATGACTCGCATCTTTAAATCAGTCATTTCTACTCTGGTAATTTTATCACTAGTAGCAGTTCTTCCAGCTGAAACAACAGTTAAAGCTGATCAAGTTGAATTTGCTACTGAAATTGACAGCAACGATGCTATCTTTGCCAGTGCAGAAATAAAGAAGAAGAAGAAAAAAGGAAAGAAAATCAAGAAAAAAGGCAAAAAGAAGAAAAAAGGATTTTTCTCTAAGTTCAAAGGAGCTAAATAGCCTTATTCTTTTTCTTGAATAATATAAAAAAGGGTACGTTAACCGTACCCTTTTTTATTTCCTAAAATGCAATTATAATCATAGCATCAAACCAAGGAGAAAATCCATGTTTAATAAACTACATATCGTACTACTAGTATTATCGCTAGTGACGGTTCCCATTTCTGGTCAGGATGCAGACACGACAGACTTTGAAGAAGAAGGTGGGAATGAAATGTTTACCAGCGTGGATCTGAGTTATTCTCAGGATAAAGGGAATACAGACTTTTTGTCTGTGTATTACGGATTGAGCTTTAGCGTACTTGGTGATGTAGGTCCTTTAACCGACACTGAATTCAGTATCAATTTTTCTCGAAGTGACGATAAATTAGACGGCGAGTCATTTAGTGATGATCAATCCCTGACTGCCCAGTTTGATCTTTGGGCTAACCAAAGAATATCACCCTTCTTATTTTTCCAACAATCTTATGATAAAACAATTGGATTAGAAAACAGGATGAATGCCGGTGCTGGTGCAAAAATCAGATTGTTCAAAGGCTTTTCAATCAGTTACGCCTTCTTATTTGAAAAAGAATCCTATAAACTTTCTGAGATAAGTGGTATCGATTCTACTTTGATGACATATTACTATTATGAGGATTTCTATGAGTATGATACTACCTATAGCATTGCTACTACAGATTCTTCATTCTTTCGTCACTCCATACGTCCAAAATATAAAGTAAAATTATTTGATGGAAATGTTGTTTTTGATTATCGATTTTATTTCAAACCCAGAATAGATAATTTTGATGATTATCTCTTGGAGCATGAGCTCAAAATTTCAATCGTAACTTTTTATGAAGCTTTATCTGTAGATTTCAATTATACAAATAAATACAACGCACGTTATGATGATGGTGGTATTATTAACCCCGATACAGGTATGGATTATGCAGATACAGATGAAAATATTTCTGTTGGTCTATCATTTATGTTTTAATTCTTAAGAAAGATATTTTTATACAGGTGGGGCATGGGACTAATTTCATGCCCCATTTTTTATGCAATACAATCATTTAACAATCGAAGCCAAATGGCAAAAATACTGGGATGACCAACAAACCTTTAAGGTAGAAGCCGATCCCTCTAAGGAAAAAGTTTACGTTCTGGATATGTTTCCCTACCCATCAGGTACCGGCCTGCATGTGGGTCATCCCCTAGGGTACACTGCTACGGACATTTATTGCCGCTTTAAGCGACTGCAGGGCTATAATGTACTCCATCCCATGGGTTGGGATGCATTTGGCCTTCCTGCAGAACAATATGCCATCAAGACCGGTACGCATCCTAGGG
>CAZCHA010000028.1:14739-19185 GCA_964498175.1 uncultured bacterium | reverse complement strand
CCTTCAGAATCTTTTCCTTCAAGGGTGGTTAAATCAATCATACTTAATGCAAGATACAATGCCTGCATTTTTGAATCTTTCTTAATGCTTCTGGAAAAAAGCCTCGTGACTCTTTCTTGGGTATTAACCTGATCAATAGACTTAGTTTTTTGTATGTTAATGGTTCCCATAAGATTTTTGGTAATATCTAATTTATATCAAATTTTTCTTAAATACAGGATTGAACCCTCTCAACCAATTTTTTAGCAGAATCTTTATTTGGTGCTTCAGCGTATATCCGCATAATGGGCTCTGTATTAGATTTTCGCAAATGAACCCATTTATCATCCCAAGTGAATTTGATGCCATCCAGCGTGTTTTTATCCGCATCATTAAACAAATCACTCACTTTTCTAATTAACTCTTCCGGATCTATCCCTTCTAAACTAATCTTATCTTTTATAATCTCGAATTGCGGTAAAGATTGATGAATTTCACTTAAAGTCTCATTTGATTGGGACAAGCGGTTTAAAACCATGGTGACCGCAACAAGTGAATCTCGTCCCAAATGGCATTCCCGTAATATGACCCCACCATTTCCTTCACCACCCAAGTCAGATCCAATTTCATTCATTTTATTCACAACATTAATCTCTCCCACAGCTGAATGAATTACAGAGCAATTTTTAGATTCGGCTAATTTTTCCAGTGCAAGTGACGTGGATAGATTTACGACAAATTTTTCACTTTTCACGATATTTTCCATATACCCATCTGCAGCTAATACCAGCGTGTATTCTTCCCCCAATGGTTCACCTTTTTCATTCACAACTGCTAAGCGGTCCGCATCTGGATCTACTGCAAACCCCGCATCTGCATCGTAGTTGATTACAGCTTGGCAAAGATCTTTTAAATTTTCCGGAAGCGGTTCTGTCCCACGAGTAAAATTACCATCGGGCTCACAATTTAGTTCAATTACTTCACAGCCCAACGATTCTAACATGGCCGGGAGCGCATGGGCCCCGGCACCATTTACTGCATCAATAACAATTTTAAAATGTCGACGTTGGATACGATTAAGATCGATGCATTTTAAACTCACACAGGCAATCACATGTTTTTGGATTGCATTCTGTTCAGGCCAGATAATGCCCGGGTTCTTGGCATCTTGGAGTTCTTTATTCGTATCTACCAAATCAAACAATTGTTCACACTCATTTGAATGAAAAAATGTACTGTCTTCTCTGACAAATTTGAGCCCATTCCATTCAATCGGGTTATGACTTGCTGTAACAATAAAACCACCTACAGCTTCTGTATTATAAACCATGAATTGGATAGTAGGTGTGGGAACAATGCCGCAATGAATGACTGTTCTTCCAAGCCGAACTAATTCACCCATCATTGCATGGATAATATCTTCTCCAGATGGACGGCTATCCTGCCCTGCCATTATTACACCTATTGGTAAAACTTGGTGTAATGCACGGGCATAACCCACAGCTGATTCTGGAGTAAGATGGGTTTTGGTAATCCCACGGACACCTGAAATACTTCTAATTATCATTGAATAGACTGGGAGTTAAGAATTAGCATTATGAATTAAGTATTAGAAATTCGGAATAGGTAAGAAAGGTTCCAAAAAGAAAAGCCCCGATGTAAAAATCGAGGCTTCTTTGATTTTTCCTTCAGGGAAACTATCTACGACGTTTGCGACGTCGTTGACGGCTTGCACGCGGATCGTTCCGCAATGCATCTATCCTGGCTTGCCTTTTAACACGACGAACGGTTTTCTTTTTTGCTTCCCGTTTTGCGTCACTTGGCTTCTCATAAAAGGAACGTGTCCGAATCTCTCGAAGAACACCTGCCCGTTCCCACATCTTTTTAAATCGACGCAGGGCACGTTCAAATGATTCCTTTTCTTTTACCTGGACTTCAACCACTTAAATCACCTCCAAAGTGTAGTTTTGTGGTTATTTAATTAAATTATTTTTGCTATAAAAAGCCGGCGATTTTACAGGATTGAGTTATCACATCCAAGACTTAAACAAGAGTCACAAATTCTTCAATAGTCAATGTTTCAGGGCGACGATTAAAATTTATTTGTTCCTGAAGGTCTGGATGAATGTCCCAGCCTTTAAGTGTATTTCGTAACATTTTCCTTCTTTGAGAAAAAGCAGCAGATACAAGTTTATTGAAGCGCATATATTTTTCATCAGAAATAAGAGGTTCTTCTTTTTTAGTGAAACGAATAATTGCTGAATCCACTTTAGGTTTTGGAATAAAAACATCTGGTGGAATTGTGAAACAATACTCCATATTTAAGTAGGCCCCAGCCACAACTGTGAATCGACCATAGGCTTTTGTTCCTACGACTGCTGAAAGTCTGTCCGCTACTTCTTTTTGCATCATAATGAATGCATCGTCCCAAAAATGTAATTGCTCAATTAGCCAAAAAATAATGGGTGATGTAATATTATAAGGAATATTCCCAATCACACGAACCAAATTATTAACAGGCAAATTTTCTATATCCTGAAGAAGTACATCTCCATGTACAATATTCAATCCTTTTAAAGATTCTCGATTTTTTAAATGCTCAATGAGCATTGGATCTATCTCAATGGCAACCATCTCTTTTACTATAGGATAGATCAAGTCGGTAAGTGCCCCTTCACCAGGTCCAATTTCAAGAATAGAGTCCGATTTTTTTGGATCAATAGTCCGAACAATTTTGTCTAAGAGATTTCTATCAGCTAGAAAATTTTGTCCCCATTTTTTACGGAATGGATGGTCTATTTTTTTACTCATTTATGCATTGCTGTGGAGATGGAAAAAAACCACTAAGGATTTTATTTAGGCAACCCAAAAAGATCCGTAGCATTCGCTGAAGTTTTTTCTGCTATAATTTTTAATGGTACATCGTGGATATCTGCCAGTTTCTCTGCTACAAACCGTGTTCGCCCTGGTTCGTTCGGTTTACCACGATGTGGAACCGGACTCAGATACGGAGAATCTGTTTCAACCATAATTCTATCTAAAGGTAAGTCCTTTGCTACTTCGGGTAAGTGACTATTCTTAAAGGTCAGGTTCCCAGAAAAAGAAATGAAGTATCCCAATTCCATAAACGTTTTAGCTGTTTCTAAATTACTGGAAAAACAATGTGCTACACCTCGAACATCAGGAAATTCTTGTAATATTTTTATAATATCATCATCCGCATCACGATTGTGAAAAATGACCGGTTTTTTCAAATCCTGGGCAATGCCCATTTGGGCTCGAAATACATTTTTTTGGATCTCAGGATCAGAAATATTCCTGAAATAATCCAGTCCCATTTCTCCTACGGCAACCATGGAATCAAAAATCATAAGATCATAGATCTGATCCACAAAGTCTTCTGGGGCATCTTTTGCATCGTGAGGATGAATACCGACTGATGCAAAAATATTTTCATGGGATTCTCCCATTAAAAGACATTCTCTCGCATCTTCCATATTAGTGGCCACACAAATGAATCGGTTAACACCCAAACCATGGGCACGATCCAGAACACCGGGCAGATCATTTTTCAGATCATCATAAAATAGGTGGCAATGAGTATCGATTAGCATTTTTCTATTTCTTCATGTAAAATGATGGGCAAAAGTAAATTGATTTTACCAATATCACGATCATGAAATTTCAAAAAATGACTATACTTATCTTTCTCCTTTCTAAAGGATTCTCTATACCCTTAGAGGATGGAGATACTTTGGTGATCCATCCCATCACTTGGGAAACACCAAGTCCGGAAGGTTGGGGCGCTCAATACAACCAGATAATCCAGTTTCCTGAAGAGAATGAATCTTGGGCAAAGATCATCATGGTACAAACGTTAAAATGTGATTCTGCCACGAAAGGAGATAAATATCCCTGTGGAGAGTGGGACTACATTTGGAATACATTTGTTGATGTTCCCAAGGAAGATTCAACAGAAACTTTTTCAATTGGTAGTTTTGTTACTCCTTATGGCAAACGACTTGTTATGGGTGGTGAAAATGGTTGGGAATGGACCTACGATATGACAGATTATGCTCCAATCTTGAAAGGAGAACGTTCCGTCACTGTGGGTAATAATCAGGAATTGTTGGATCTAAAATTTCTTTTTATTCGGGGAACACCGGAACGGGATATCTTGAAAGTTGAAAATATCTATCCCTATGGTCATTATAAGTATTATGCATTATCTGACAATGAGATTTTAAAGGAGACAAAAATTCAACTTTTACCTGAAGCCAAAGGCTATAAAATGAAAGCGGTAATTTCAGGTCATGGACATTCTGGACCAAGAAACTGTTGCGAATGGGACAGTAAGACCCACACCTATTATATGAATGGGTATGAACTTTTCCGATGGAATGTTTGGAAAGATTGCGGGAATAATCCAATTTATCCCCAAGGTGGAACCTGGCCATTTGATCGAGC
>CAZCHA010000028.1:0-14639 GCA_964498175.1 uncultured bacterium | reverse complement strand
ATTGCGGGAATAATCCAATTTATCCCCAAGGTGGAACCTGGCCATTTGATCGAGCTGGTTGGTGCCCTGGAACCAAAGTGGATGAATACGAATTTGAACTTACTCCATTTGTAATAGTTGGAGATTCCATTGCCATTGATTATGGGATTGAACCTTATTCTGACAATGGTGAAAAAGATGGTGAATTTCGCATGGCACATCAATTAATTTCATATGGTAAACCAAATTTTAAAAATGATGCAGAGATCCTTGATATTATCGCGCCAAGTTCTAAAGGGCAATATTCCCGGATCAACCCAGCATTGGGTAGTCCAAGAATTCTCATTAAAAATACAGGTGAATTTGATCTCCATTCACTGGAAATACATTATGGATTGAAAAAACGGAAAAAATCCACTTACAAATGGAGAGGAAATTTATCATTCCTTGAAAGTGATGAAGTTTATCTCCCCATTCCCAATTGGCATGGACTGTCCAAAAATCCTGTTTTTGAAATTTTGGTTTCAAATCCCAATGGTGAAACGGATGAAAACCCATTGAACGATCAACTCACATCTGTAATTCCTTTACCTGACATATTCCCGAATGAATTTACTTTACAGATTAAAACAAATAGCTTAGATCGTGCTCGAGAAATTTCATTTACCGTTTCTGATTTTGATGGAACTGTTTTGTATTCTGATGATAATTTTTCAGATTCAACTGAATACAACATCCCGATGATGGTCAATAACGGTGACTATCAATTTCTTTTAAAAGATTCTATGGAAGATGGTATCTCTGTTCATTGGTGGAACCGAAACAGTGCTCCGGAAGAAATTGGAATTAATGGAGAAGTCCGATTTTTATCTTTGGATGGTGATACACTGCACCAATTTAATCCGGACTTTGGGCAAGAATTATTATTTAATTTCCATGTAGGGCGGATACCTTAAAATAATTATGAGTTTTTACATTTCATCTCTCATGGTTGCCATACCAATCTTTTTGATCCTGATAGGCATTGAAGTAGTAGCAGCAAGAAGAATGGGGATTCAAGTAAATAATCCCGCGGACATGATCTCCAGCTTAAGCTCCGGAATTACTAATACAGTCCGGGATGGACTCAAGTATGGTCTGGTGATTATCAGTTATTCATGGCTGGTTAATCATTTAACCCTTTATAAGTTGGAGCCAGTTTGGGCTGCGGTATTTGTTGCATTTATCGTCCAGGATTTTACAGGTTACTGGCTCCATCGTTTAAATCACCGTGTGAATATTTTTTGGAATCGCCACATTATTCACCACAGCAGTGAAGAGTTCAATCTCTCCTGTGCACTGCGACAATCTATTTCTGACACTGTAAGATTTGGCGCTATCTTCATGATTCCCGCTGCACTTCTAGGTGTTCCCGCATCTATTTTTGCTATTCTGGGGCCTATACACCTTTTTATGCAATTCTGGTATCACACACGTCTCATAGATAAAATGGGATGGCTGGAAAAGGTGATTGTTACGCCATCTCACCATCGCGTTCATCATGGTATAAATCCGGAATATTTGGATAAGAATTACAGCCAGATCCTCATTATTTGGGATAAAATTTTTGGGACATTTCAACCGGAACTGCCCGATGTAAAACCGGTTTATGGAATACTACGACCTGCCAATACATGGAATCCAATAATCATTAATTATAAACATCTTTGGCAGTTGATTCAAGATGCGTTTCATGCTGGAAGATGGTGGGATAAAGTACGAATTTGGTTTATGCCCACGGGATGGCGACCTGAAGATGTGGCGCTAAAGTATCCGGTTAATATAGTTGATAATCCATTTGAACAAAAAAAATACAAAACCGAAAATTCTCTAATACTTATAATCTGGAGTTACATCCAAATGACTCTCTCATTGATTTTTATGTTTATCATGTTTTATGAAGCATCTGAATATGGAGCCTTTGTTACTGGATTAATTGCCATATTTTTAATGATAAATGTTTTTTCTTATACCTCACTAATGGATGGTAAAAAATATTCTTTATTCGCAGATGGAATTAAAGTTTCTATTCTTTGTTTTATAATATTTTATCAAGATATTAGCATTATAGATTTGAATATGAGTCTAAAAGTATTTTTGGGTTATAGTATTATTTCAACAATGGGAACATTTTACTTTTTAAAAACAGAAGTTAGACTTAATCAAATATTAAAAGGATAATAATATTAATTCATTAACGCTAAAATAATTTCCACCCCATTTTCAGACGAAACAAATCTTGTTTTTCCCTTCCGGTATTCATCTTCTACAATCAACGTTACCAATTCCATATTTCCTGAGTTAATCGCATACCTACATACATCCTCTGCGCTTAAATTCAGGGTACCGGCACGTTTGGAAAGGGAAAACTGAATGTTTCCAATTTGATTATATCCGCGATAGATCAGCTCAGTGCATACCTGAGATTCCGCATCGTTAAAATCAAAAGAAAAATCATAATTATCCCCTAAATAGGAATGAACCCTTTGCATCACATCCATAATCCTTTCATCTTCCAAAGTTGTACGAAAAACTGCAAGTCTATTAATCTTTGTATCCAAAATTTCTTCTAATGAACCAGATACAACTCCTTCCGCAATGGATTCAATAATATTATGGTTAGGATGAATAAGTGATTTTTGGGAATCTGATATTTTAATTTGATTCCAATCTTCATTTTTCCAGTCTTCCCGTTGTCCTATAAATACGATTCCATGTTTAAAAATTCCAGGAAGAAATAGATTGCTCATATATCCTTCAGAATAGGTGAGAATGATATCACCGGGAATTAACATAGAATTTAGTTTCATTTTATCCTCATCATTAAAAATGAGTGGGTCTGTCCCAGGTGCTTTCAAACGAGCGACACGGGTAAATACAATGGCCTTTAGAGCTTCAAGCCTCCCGCCGGCTTTTAGAGTTACCTCAGCAACTTTTTTCTTGATTGTGCTGTGGCGCAGGCGATTGGTAAGCTCTGGTGTAATTAATACAAAATGGTTCAGGATTTCTTCTCGCAGCTTCACATGGGTGTAATGAAGTGGTTCCAAATTCATAATTAAAGGTCCGTAGATTGGGTCCATTTTTAAAAGATTCAACGGAGTTCCCAGTTCATTTATTTCAGTGATAATTAATTCCCGGGCGATATCCAGTTCATCCAAGTTTTCAAGATTAGTTAAACTGTGATACACTTCTTGGAACGACCCACGTGTAATACCGCTCCGGAAATAGTCTTCATTCAATTTATCTATAACTTGGTCGTCGTCCATATTTTTTGTAATGAGTATTCCACTGTATTTATAAAGTGTAAGTGCAGATGAATACCCCACCAAGAGAGCTTTCATGTTTTCAGTGGGATCTTTCGAATAGGTATTATAATCTCGGTATTTGTTAATGATGTCCCAAACAGACCTTCGCAGAACTAAATACCGAAAGAGTAAATTTTCAATCTTGTCACTTTCAACATTGGAAAAATGTCCTGTTTCATGACGGGTTGCACTTGTCTTGATTTCACCCATTTCAAGGTACATTTGATCAAAGGCTGCCTGAAAAATTGATAGCTTTTGTATATCATCTTCGAAACTATTCGAAGCGCCCGAAAGAGGAAAAATGAAGAAAATAAATACAGAAAAAAAGGTGAGATGGAGACTAGAACGGGAATTCATTTGAATTAATTCATTCTAGGGAATAGTGGTTCATGGTTTTTTAGTTCATTCCCAGGTGTTAAACCGCCCCAACTTAAATCATTACCTTTCGCATTCAAGACATCTAATAGAATAGCAGTTCTATTTGGCATAACTGGAGATAATAATACAGCTCCTATTCGGAGTGCTTCTCCCGCAGTATACAGGATGCGTCCCGCTGCATCTTTATCCTCCCTTACCAATTTCCAGGGTGCATTGTTTTCCATGTATTTATTTACACTACGGATATATTGCATAATTTCTTCAATGGCTTCATTTAGTCGCATAGCTTCTATTTTTTCTTTTACAACTTCACCTAATGATTCGCCATTCGATTTGATTACTGCTTCAGTCTCAGTGAAATCGCCTGGCTCCGGAATTTTTCCGTCATAATTCTTTTTCATGAGGGTGGATACACGGCTTAAGAGATTCCCAAAATCATTTGCTAAATCACTGTTATAACGCTGGATAAATGAGTCCATGGTAAAACTGGAATCCTGCCCCAAAACCATTTCTCGCATGAGATAATAACGAACCGGATCTACGCCATAATCATCAATCAAATCCATGGGATTAATCACGTTTCCAATGGACTTACTCATTTTAGATTCACCCATGAGCCACCACCCGTGTGCAAAAATGGTCTTCGGTAATTCAATTCCCGCAGACATGAGCATTGTGGGCCAATAAACTGCGTGAGTAGTTAAAATATCTTTACCAATCAAATGATAAGATGCAGGCCACCACTTATTGAAAGATTTTTCATTTACACCAAATCCGGGTGCTGTAATATAGTTAATGAGCGCATCAAACCAAACATATGTTACATAATTTGAATCAAATGGAAGTTCGATTCCCCAGTTCAAGCGAGATTTAGGACGGGAAATACAGAGGTCATTCAGAGGTTGACGTAAAAATCCAAGTATTTCATTTTTTCGATGATCCGGTTGAATGAATTGTGGATTGGATTCTATGTGATCAATAAGCGCTTGCTGGTATTTGCTCATTTTGAAAAAATAATTTTTCTCTTTTAATTGTTTGATATCCCGGAATTCTCCACTCTCTGCTTCTTTTTCTGTAATGAATCGTTCTTCCGAAACAGAATATAATCCTTCATATTCCGCTTCATAAATATCTCCCTTATCCATAACCTGCTTAAGAATATCTCGAACAACTTTTTTATGTCTATCTTCAGTAGTACGAATAAAATCATCGTGGGAAATGTGGAGCTGCTCCCATAGTTCTGTAAAACGCGGAGCCATTTCATTGCAATGTTTTTGAGCTTCAACACCACGTTCTTCAGCCGCCTGTTGGACCTTTTGTCCATGTTCATCTAAACCAGTTAGAAAGAAAGTCTTCTTTCCTATATTCCGGTGGTATCTAGCTAAAACGTCAGCTAGAATGGTCGTATAGGCATGACCGATATGAGGCTTGTCATTCACATAATAAATGGGAGTTGTTATATAAAATGTGGTGCTCATGGGTTCAAATGTTTCTGAATTCGTAATAAAAAGTTTGTCAAAATTAGTGGCATGTATAGGTTCATTGGAATGGCCAAGATGGCATCTTCCAACTCAAAAGTAATAGCTGAAAAATCTGCATTCGGATTTGTTGAAATCAATCGTTCCATACCCGGTTTAAATGATGTTTCATGCAAAATATCATCAACACGTCTTGCCAAACGATTTGCCGATCGAAACCAGATTTTCAGCATCATAAAATGGAATGAAAGAGTGGCAGAATCCTGGCGAGCTAATCTTGAATAAGTTTGGGTGAATTTTCGCCAATGATCCGGGTTATCATTTGAGATTATTTTTACTAGTCCATTCACCAATTTCAAAAGATCACCAATAGGTTGAGAAATAAGGAACCGGGCTTGATGAATATTGCCTTGACTTAGTCCAGCCAGTATTTGGATTTCTAAATCTTTTACCATTTTCATTTGGAGCCAATCCCGAATAAATATGTCTTTCAACCTTGGGATTCCAATACGCTGGCATCTTGATAGGATTGTAGGGAGCAATAATTCAACATGGTCAGTTACCAGAATCATTGTTGTATTCTCAGGTGGCTCTTCTAGGATCTTTAAAAGTGCATTAGCAGCTTCACCCATTCCCACAGATAATAAATGAGCATCAAAGATGAGAACAATTTTTCGTCCGCTTGGTTCACTTTTCAAATACAAGGTTTTCCGCAATTCCCGAATAGATTGAATTATAATTCGGTTGGATTTAGGAATTTTAATTTTATAAAAATGATCTTCTGCCTTTTTTGCAATGGCTTCCGTGACCAATTCCATATCCCCTTCACCAATAGTGGATGATGTACCAGATCCGTCGTCTTTTTTCTTTCTCACGGCGGGAAGTGGAAAAATGAGTTTCAGCTTTTCATGCTGTAATTGGTGAAATCGTTGACAGGAAGGACAGATATCACAGGGCTTTTCTGAAGAAGTTTCACAGTTCAGCAATTGAGCAAACCGTATTGCCAGACTTTCTTTTCCACATCCCGTCGGTCCTGAAAATAAATAGGCACCCCCAACTTGCTTTGATATCCTAATTTGGGATAACCGCTCCCAAACCTTAGCTTGAGCAGACAAAATATCCAAGTTCATTATTTTTTCGTAAGCCATTTTTCCGGATCCAGCTTTTGACCTTTACCCCAAATTTCAAAATGAAGTTTTGATCCATTAATAGAGCCAGAATCTCCCATATAAGCAATAACATCTCCATTCCGAACCTCGCCATCCACATTGGTTTGAATATTAGTAACATGGCTGTAAACGGTATAAAACCCTCCACCGTGGTCAATAATAATGGTTGTGCCGTAACCGCGAATGTAGGTGATGGTGGTTACAACACCTCCCATAATAGATCGGATTGCAGACCCGGGTTGCCCTTTAATATCAATTCCGGGATTTTCAGTCGTTGTTTTGAGTTTGGGATTCCATTGGCGTCCAAACTTGGAAATGATTCTTCCATTTGCTGGCCAAGGCAATCCTCCTTTTAAGGCATTAAATGATTTGGTTTTAAGTGCAGCTTGTTGTTTACGAATTCGCTCTTCTCTATCAAACCGGGCTTTATCTTCTAATACTTGTTTAATAATGTTTTCTAACTGGCTAATCCCGGTTTCTTTTTCTCCCATATAATTAGAAAGTGCTTTTTTATCTGTACGAATTCTATTTAATTCTTTTTCTCGGCTAATCCGCATATTGCGATATGAACTTATCTGGTTTTCTTTTTCTCTTTTCAAAATCAGGTTTTCCCGCAAGGATGCTTCCAAATTTAATTTTTGTTGACTTATCTCAATGAGAAGTTTCTCAATTTGATTTGTCAACTTCTTTTCAATATCCGAGATAATTTTCAAATAATGTGTACGATACATAGCTTGTCGCCACGTGGTAGATGAAAATACTTTTTCAAGGTGAGTAAGCCTACCTTTTAAATAGGCGTTCACGACTCGCTGCTCATATCTAAGACGAAGTATTTCCAACTCATTCTCATTTTTCAAAAGATCTTCCTTAAGTTGCATAATGCGACTTCGTGTTTTTTCCTCTTCTTTTTTCAAGGATTGAATTAATCTGGATGTGAGTGCTATCTCCTCATCCAAGGATGTAATTCGATTGGAAGCCGATCTTTCCTGAGACTCAGTCTTTTTGATTTTAGAACGTAATTGTTCAATCTCTTTCTTTAAAGCGTTGATCGCTTTATTCTGGTACCGTAACTCATTATCATAATCTCGTTGGTCTGTTTGGGCAAAAACAAATGTTATGAGTAACAGGTGATGAAGTAATTTAATTAGAAATTTCACAGCCTGAAAAATACCGGGATTTTATTTCTTTCAATAGAAGAGAATTTTGTTTTACAAGTTATAATTTTTCAATCTTAAAAAGTTTATAATAATGGAAAGAAAGCTGAAGAGATTTCTGATTAACAAAATATATCCATAATTGTTCTTCAGGATTTGAGCCATTACTACCGATGATTTTTTCATGAGGTTCTCCCAATAATTCCTGTACTTGTGGAATCGTTTGTCCAATTTGGAGCTTTTCTTCCCTGGCAATGGATTGTTTCATTCGAGCCAGATTCATTTTCTGTTCGACCAAGATACGTGTATTATAATCTGATAAGGATATTAACTTTTGATTAAGATCCAATAATAATTGTTCATTTCTTTTCCCAATACCCCCGGAAAGCTCCCGTGCAAATTCCAGGGAATGGATTGCTAATTGGATCTCTTCAAATTCATCTGCTTCTGAAGCCAATTTCGCCATTTGGATTCCCGCGCTATATTGCAACGATTTCACTTCATAAATAAGGTCAGGGTTCATCTCTAATGCATTTGCATATTTTCCCATAGCCTTTCCAATAAATCCTGCATTTTGGTATTTTTTCCCTTCGCCCAATACAACCCAAGACTTAAATCGCCGGAGTTCTTTTTTACCGTGAATTGAAAATTCTGCTACATGTTTAACAAGATTATAGGCTTCATCATATTTGAATTCTTTTAGCATATTTTCTGCTGCTAACATCCATAATAAAGCAATTTGATCGATCCTTTGATCTAGGGTATTCATTATTAATGTATCATTTTTTACAAGAGATTTTGCATACATATATTTATCCAATGCTTTTTGTGTTTTATTCTTTTTATCTAGCATTATTCCTTCATCCATAATAACATAGGGAATTTTATATTCACAGTCAGCTATATATTCCTCTGCGCGGTGACGGTTCGCATGGGTCGGGTAGTCCGACAAAAATTGCCTGAAATCGTTTCTTGCATGGACATAATCCTTTCGGTAGTAGAGTTTTTTTGCTTTATCTCCAATCGTTTTATTTCCGCCATAAAATGCTGATAGTGTTAAGTACAATCCATAATTTGAAAGATCAAATCGGTTGATTGGGGTTTTATCGTCGGGATCCCAAATGGTGTGTATCTTGGTATAAGAATATCGGAAATCCAACCCAACCGTAAATCTGTTCTCTTTACCTGGATCCAAAATAAATCGAATGCCGGCCCCATACGCTGCTGATGTTCCGGAACCCGTTAATGTTTCGTCCCACTGTTCATGGTCTGGAGTATAAAAAAGAGCAGATGCCAATCCATAGGAATACCGAAAGTTAATAAACCAGTTATTGAAAGGCTGATATTGGAGATGGGTGGTGAGCATGTATTCATCCATCTTGGGAGAAAAATGAACTGTATCGCCCCAATTAACATTTGTTTGGCTCCATTCTTTGTACGGCACTTCCGCACCATATAAAGTTTTGCTGGTACGGTAGGTGAGCCCTGTCATAACATTCATCCAACTTGAACCTACGAGGTAATGGGGAATATTGATCAAACCTACATCCACTTCCATGGATGATGCCCACAAATTAGAAAACTCCTGAACAATATATTGTTCAGGATCCATAGTTTCATCGTATTTGATCTTATCCGGATCGTCTTTGGCAGAATTTTCACTCAGACTTGACGCACTACCAGATGTTTTACCATTAAATCCAATTCCATAATGTATTTCAACCGGAATCAGATTAACTGGTGCGGCAAATTCTCTTGCATGAAACCATTTATCAAACCAGGCACCTTCCTCATAAGCGGATTCAGTATCAAATTTGATTAGACCAAATAGAAAGGTTTTTGGTTTCTTTTCTTCCTCTATTTGGCCGCACAATCCTGACAAGATGATGATAAAAAGGGCGTGGCGTGTTTTTTTCATGATTAACATGTGACGTTAAAATTCCATGATTCCGATGATTTTTACAAGAAGAGACTATTAAAAATCAAGTTAACTTTCCCAACCTAATTTTGGGAACAAATGAATCAATTATCACATTGTTTTTATATGGTTAAAAAAACCACTATATACTTCATTATGCTGGGCATGATATCGGCCCAATCTTTTTCTATTGCCCGTATCCATTACAGTGGCGGTGGCGATTGGTATAGCAACCCGAGCAGTTTACCCAATTTACTAAGTTATCTGAATTCGAATACACCCATGTCTGCATATGATGAAGAATTTCGAATTAAACTCACTGATGATGATGCAAACCAATATCCTTATCTTTACATGACAGGGCATGGAAATATTCGTTTTACAGATGATGAAGTAATTGCATTGCGATCTATATTAATGAATGGAGGATTTCTTCATGCTGATGATAATTATGGCATGGACGAATCATTTCGACGAGAAATGAAACGTGTTTTTCCAAATAAAGACCTTGTCCCCTTGCCACATGATCATCCTATTTTCTCTTCATATTTCAAAATGTTGAATGGGCTCCCCAAAGTACATGAACATGATAATCACCCACCGCAGGCATTGGCATTATTCGAAGATAATCGAATAATCTTAGTTTATACTTTTGAATCAGATCTAGGCGATGGATGGGAAGATGCAAGCGTTCATCAAGATCCATTCCCTATCCGTGAAGCTGCATTGAAAATGGGAGTGAATATTATCTATTTTGCCCTAACTCAATAATGCAAATTAAAAAACATATTCAAAATGCAAGGTCAATTCGATTTTGGCAGGATGTTCTCATAAGTCTATTATGGATAGGAATTATTGGATCATTATTATTTTTGATCGGGATTGAGCTGGAAACAGTTTTTTACTTTCTTCCTGAAATTAAGGTCAAAATTCTTATTCTCATTGGTGGATTATTCAGTGGATATGTGTTCTTTTGGTTAATCCAGTATTTCAGAGCAAAATCCAATCAAATTCATTCATATAAAATTGAAACATTGGCCCTTCATCTAGGTCGGGCCGCCTTCCCAGAAAAACAGGATACGATCTTGAATGCATTGCAATTGGAATCAAGATCCGTAAAAAATGAATCGGAAGATTTAGCAAAATCCTATATAAATAAAATATCAAAAAAGCTAAAAAGCCTTGATTACAACTCACTTTTAAAAGATGAGCAATTAGATTCATTGAAAAAGGGCTTACTGGGAACTTGGATCGTATTGATTCTTGTATTCAGCATTAACTATCAAGAAACCGGTGATGCATTCTACCGATGGTCAACTCCCACGGTTGAATTCCAAGCACCAAAGCCATTCTCTCTCTCAAGTATTTCCGGAGATATTCACATATTAGGCGGAGAAAAAGCTGAAATTAAAATTCTGGCAAATGGAGAAAAACCAGATACAGTTTCACTACAATTGACACCTAGCCAAACATCAACCCAAAAAAGAGATTCATTAGCGTTAACCTTTTTAACAGTACTGGATACCATGGGATATTATCGCTTTGAATTGCCAGAATTATTTCAAGATTATTCTTACAAAGCGGTAGTTAATGCTAAATACTTTTGGGAAGCATGGAGACAAGTTGCATCTGCCCCAGACACCATATTTGTCACCGATAGGCCTTTTTTTGAATCATTCCTAATTACAGTTGTTCCACCCAAGTATAGTGGATTGAGTGCGGAGTCACAGGAGGGAAATGTTGCGGTAGTTCAGGGTCTAAAAGGTTCTATTGCGCAAATATATCTTTCTTCCAATCGGGTATTGGAATCAGCCTGGCTAATTATCAATGAAGAACGGATAGATCTTGCTTCCACCCATCGATCTGTTTCCGGTTATTTTACCATGATAGATGAAGGTGAATTCACAGTGAATCTTGTAGATAAACGTGGGATCACAAATCGGGATCCGGTACCCTATACCATAGAAATAATTCCAGACCACGACCCAAGTCTTTTTGTGATTAAGCCACCACCCATGATTGAATTAGGGAGCGACCAGACCATTCCCATTCATCTTGAAATAGAAGATGATTATGGTTTCACCAATCTCCAAGTTGCTTACGAGGTGCGCCGACCAATGTATCTCGAAGCTGATCCTTATGTAGCTATGTTCACTCTAAACGATTTAAACCCTGATACAGTTGTCCAAACGATCCATAATTTATGGGACTTAGCGGATATGCTTCTTATGCCAGAAGATGAGGTACATTTCCATTTTGAACTCACGGATAATGATATTATCTCCGGTCCGAAAAAAACAGTGTCTTCCACTTTCATCGCTCGTGTACCATCACTAGCCGATCTTTATGAAACAGCTGAAAACACGGAATCAGATTTCATGGAAGAAATAACAGCCGGGACAGAAAATTTTCAGGAGTTGAAAGAATTATTTGAAGCATTGGAACTAGAAGCTCTAAAAACTAAAGACCTAGATTGGGATCAACAGCAATCTGTAAAGAATGCCATTGAAAAGACAAAAGAACAATTTGCTAATATGGAAAAAATGTCTGAAACCATTGAATCCATCACCGAACAGGCAGACAAACATGACCTCTTTTCACCTGACCTCTTAAATAAATTCAAGGAGCTATCGGACTTGGTCCGCGATGTAATCCCGGAAGATATGCTTACCAATATGGATAATCTTCAGGAATCACTTGAAAATATGGATATGAAACAACTCCAGAATACACTGAACGATCTTGCGGAAAATATAAATCAAATTGAGCAAGACCTGGATAGGTATTTGGAAATTTTCAAACGACTGCAAGCTGAGCAAAAAATGGATGAACTCCAAACTCGCATGGAACAACTTTTTGACCAACAACAATCGCTAGACCAGGAAATCAACCAAACCAACGAACAGACAGACAGATCCACATTAAAAAGACTAGAACAGGAAGAAAAAAGGAATCTGGAAGAATTTGAAAACCTTAAATCTCTTATGGAAGAGGCATCTGAACTGGTGGAAGATTATAGTCAAAAAACATCCGATGATTTATCCGAACTGGCGGAATCTCCTTTGACGGAGCAAACTAAAACTTCGCTCATGGAAACTATGCAAAATTTATCACAACAAAATTTGCAACAGTCTCAAAAAAGCAGTGAGCAATCTCTGGATAATATGCAAATGATGATGCAGGAATTGATGCAGATGCAACAGCAGTTCCAACAAGAAACAGTGGCAGAAATGACAGAAAAATTTCAAGCATTGATGCAGGACATACTCTATCTATCTTCCCAGGAAGAGCAATTGCGATCTGAGGTAAAATACGCATCAAGGAATTCACCACGTCTCCGTGAAATGGCGGCAAGACAACAAGTCCTGCAAGACCAACTGCAATCCATAATGAATCAAATGATGGATCTCTCTAAGGAAACATTTGCCATCACGCCGGAAATAGGACGAAGTATTGGAAAGGCAAATGCGGGAATGCAAGAAGCAAAAAATAAATTGACTGAACGGAACGTGAGTCAAGCTGGAAAAAATCAAAATATGGCTATGGAAGGGTTGAATGAAGCTGCGTTGGGACTTTTTAATAGTATGCAAAGTATGCAGCAATCTGGATCTGCAAGTGGGTATTCACAATTCTTGAAAATGATGCAGCAAATGGCAGGTCAACAACAGGGATTGAATCAACAAGGAATGCAATTAAGTATGGGACAAATGGCTGCGGCAGCCCAACAACAAATGATGCAACAAATGCTTCAGAAACAACAAGGTCTACGAAAATCATTAGAACAAATGATGAATGAGATGCGACATTCAGGGCAAAAAGGTATAGGGGACCTAGGTGGTATTGGAAAAGAAATGGATGAGGTAATCAAGGATCTTCAGCGACGTCGATTCACCCGAAAAACTAAAGAACGGCAACAACGGATATTGTCCCGAATGCTGGATAGCCAAACATCAATGACTCAACGTGGATTCAAGGATGAGCGAAAATCAACATCTGCGGAATATACAATAGCATTCGAAGGCCCTGGCGGGTTACCAGCTGATATGGGACAACGACAAAGCCTGGCTCTTCAGGCTTTAAATAAAGCCATCAATGCGGGATATTCACGGGAACATCAAACAATGATTAAGCGATATTTTAACTCATTGAGCCAGCTACAAACTGAGCAAAAAAGTATGGAAACTGACGATGAAAAATAAATGCTTGATTTTCATATTTCTGTTTTTCAGCTATGTCCTTTTGGGACAAAATAAAGCATCTATAAATGCATCTATAAAAACAGCAAAAATGCTGGAAAGAAAAGGCGATGTGGATGGGGCAATCGCAATCTATGAAGCGGTGCTTTTGAAAGATCCTAAAAATCATCGAACCGTACGAGATATGAAATCCATATTAAAGATAAATCAACGGTATGATGAGGGAATTCTATTCATTCGTGAAAGGCTTACTCACACTCCAAATGACATTCAACTATATTCTGAGTTGGGAGAATTATACTTTTTAAATAGCCAACAAAAGGAAGCAAAAACTATCTGGACTGCAGGGGCAGAAAAATTTAGAAATAATCGTTCCTATTACCGAATTATGGTTTCACTTTATAGCCGACTCAGTCTGGATAAAGAACTAATCTCATTATTAGATACAGGCAGAGAAAACTTTGGTCAATCTTTTATGGCCTATGAAGCGGGAATCCATTACCAAACCCGGCGAGTATATGACAAAGCCATGGACCAATTCATTCTTCAACTTTCCCACGAACCTAAACATAATGAAGTCATCCAGCGTAGAATTCTTATCATGAGCGATGATGAAGATGCAGTTCCAATCATAGAGAATAAACTTAAAATAGCATCACAAAAACATCCAGGTATACTACTTAATGTCTTGAGCGAATTCTATTTTAAACAGCGGGAATATTATCGCGCCTTCGATGTAAAAAAGGATGGGGCTGAATCTGGAAAAATCAATTTTAATGATTGGCTGACATTTGCAAATGAATGTCGGAAAGAAAATCAGTTTAAAATTTCAATCGAGGCATACAATTTTATTCTTGGTCAAAAAATTAATTCAAATTGGGCAGGGAAAGCATTATTGGGACTCGCCCAAACATTTGAAGATCAAATTATTCCAATTCAAGAATCTCATTTGATTCCATACTTTTTTGATAACAATTTGTTTTTCGAAGATCCATTCCAGTTGAATTCAACTCTATCATCAGA
>CAZCHA010000027.1:0-19269 GCA_964498175.1 uncultured bacterium | reverse complement strand
AATACGGCTTTTGCACCCATCTTAATGTATTTTTATTTGAAACTGTTTTGATATTAGAAAGTCTTTGAATGCCATACTGAAAAAATAAAATAGCCTCCCCGAAACCGAGAAAGCTATTTATTGAATCGGGGTGAAAAGTGTTTTTAAATTACTTTATGAACTAGAAGTCCGACCATGACAATCAGAGATATAAAGATAAGAGAAACGCCCATATTACCTTTTTTTATTTCTTCCCATTCATCAATTTCTGTGGACAACCAATCAAAAACTTTTAAAGCAATTCCAATACCAAAAGCAAAACCAACTGCGGCAGCGATAGACCAGCCAACAGCACGCGCATATTGTGTTAATAGTCCCATTAGTGTATTAGGATCAGGCATAATAAACTCCTTATTGTATTTCCATATTTATTTCTTGCATGAAATCAGAAGATTCCATTTTTCCGTTGGCTAATTCAATGGCCATTTGTTTCGAACACGTGGCTACAAACATATTGGTCTCGCCCTTTGAGATAGGAACCGCAACATTAATAGTTATTGATTCCGGTGTATAGGCGTTTGCCTTCCCCATTTGAATCTGATGTTCAATGGCATGTCCGGCAGCAGCAAAACCAACTAACATCACCATTTCAAAATTATTCCTGCCACTTTCAAGATCTATTGAAAAATGATTTTCTCCAAGGAAAAACTGAGATGATTCAACCGTGACTCGGTAAGAATTACAAACGCTTTTGACTTTTTTCTTAAAAGCATAATTAGCCCAAAGACCATCTGTCCCAACCAAAAGTGCAAAGAGCGTAACAAGTAGAATTCGTTTAGATTGCATCGTCCTGTTCAAAATGTTAGCGGGATTTTACATGATTCACCGACGGAGAATCAAGTGGTAAAACCATGAATTTTTTGTTAGTTAGCAAAATTTAATTAATTTAATCAAAATCTATTATTTAATTATTTTTCTGGATTCTCAATTTTTTCCCGTTATGGATAAAACTCCTGTCCAGAAATGACAAAATTTTACGAAACAATAGAACCATTTTTAATGATTGAATTGATCGGGTGATCAGAAACAAAATAAGGAATCTGAATGGTTCTCTCAATATTCCAGATTATAATATCCGCTTTTTTCCCAATTTCGATGGAACCAATTTCATTTTCTAATTGTAATGATTTTGCTGATGTGAATGTGGCTGCCATGATGGCATCCAGAATAGGCATTTTCAAATAAATACAGGATAAAGATAGAATAAAGGGCATGGATTTGATATTACAACTACCGGGATTGAAATCCGTAGCTAATGCAACATCTACACCAGCCTCTTTTAATTTTTGATAGGGAGCATATCCTGATTGGCCTAAAAAGAAAGTTGTTCCGGGAAGCAAAGTAGCAATAGTTCCATTTTTAGCTAAATTTTTGATACCCTCATCACTCACTGCCATGAGATGGTCAGCAGAGATTGAGCCGGTTTCTCCTGCTAATGCTGCGGCACCAGAATCTTCAAATTCATCAGCATGGATACGTGGAATGAGATCATGAACTTTTCCAACGTCCAAAATTCGTTTGGTCTGCTCTACAGTGAAATATCCATTCTCACAAAAAACATCATTGAATTTTGCAATACCCTGATTCGAAACCGCAGGTATCATTTCGTTACAAATCAAATCAACGTAACCGTCATGATTATCCTTGAATTCCGGTGGGTATGCATGCCCACCCATAAATGTGGGAATCATATCAATTTTATGGAATCGATTTACTTCATCAATAACTTTAAGTGATTTAAGCTCAGAGTCTGAATTTAGGCCATATCCACTTTTACATTCTACTGTAGTTGTACCATATTTTAAAAAACTATCCATGCGTGTTTTAACCCGTGAAATCAGGTCAGATTCAGATGAATTCCGAACACCATTTATGCTGTTAACAATGCCGCCGCCGGCTTCTCCAATCTCTTCATAGGTTGCACCCTTGAGTCGCATGGAAAATTCATCTTCCCTTCCATCTAAAAAGATTGGATGTGTATGTGGATCCACAAAACCTGGTGTAACAAGTTTTTGGCTACAATTGATGACTTGATCTGCGTCCCCCAGATTTTCACCGAGTTCAACAATTATGTTTCCATCAATTGCAATCTCGGTATTTTCAAGAATCACCATTTCATTCTTTTCACAATCAAAGGTAACTAGTTGCCCAATATTGGAGAGTTTTAATGAAGACATTTTTGTTATTAGAATTTACTGTAAATGTAAGATATGAGTCTTATCAACATCTTATGTCATCCTTTTTCCATCATGGGAACATCAACATCCCATTCCTTTGCATTTTCTATTGCCTCTTCATAACCTGCATCCACATGGCGAAAAATACCCATTCCCGGATCATTTGTTAATACTGAATTGAGCCGTGAATCCATTTCATCCGTTCCATCAGCAACTATAACCTGACCAGCATGAAGGGAATAGCCCATTCCAACACCTCCTCCGTGATGAAAGGACACCCACGTTGCACCTCCGGCTATATTCACCATTGCATTAAGCAAAGGCCAATCTGCCACGGCGTCCGTCCCATCTTTCATGGCTTCTGTCTCACGATTAGGCGATGCGACTGAACCACAATCAAGATGATCTCGACCAATCACGATAGGCGCACTTAATTCACCGTTTCGAACCATGTCATTTAAGGCTATTCCGAATTTGGCTCTATCACCATAGCCTAACCAACATATTCGAGAAGGTAATCCTTGAAACTGAACTTGCTCCTGTGCCATAGTTATCCAGCGACATAATGCTTCATCTGCCGAAAACATTTCCATTATTTTCTTATCAGTTTTATAGATATCTTTCGGGTCACCTGATAATGCCACCCAACGGAAGGGACCCTTCCCTTCACAGAAAAGAGGACGAATGTAGGCCGGGACAAATCCTGGATAATCGAAAGCATCTTCTACTCCGGCTTTTTTGGCTTGGGCACGAAGATTATTCCCGTAATCAAATGCAATTGCTCCCTTAGCCTTTAAAGCAAGTATCCCCTGCACATGCTCACCCATAGCACGGAAAGATTCTTCAATATATTTTTTTGAATCTGATTCACGGAGCGCATTAGCCTCATCGAAAGTAAAATTATTTGGTAAATAACCAACCAATTCGTCATGTGCAGATGTTTGATCTGTTACCAGATCAGGTATTATACCCTGATTGGCAAATTCTGGTACTAAATCAGCCGCATTCCCCAGCAATCCAATAGAGAGTGGCATTTTGGTATTCATGGCATCCTGAGCCCATTCCAGAGCTTTATCAAGACTGTCAGTTGATTTATCTAAATATTTTGTTTCCAACCGTCGCTGGATTCGCCGAGGATCAATTTCAATATTAATGGATACGCCACCTGCCATGGAAACCGCCAGAGGTTGTGCACCACCCATTCCCCCTAAACCAGCAGTTAAGGTAAGTCTACCTGCCAAGGAATACACATCCCAATGTTTTTTGGCTGCAGCGACAAATGTTTCGTATGTTCCCTGTAAAATCCCTTGGGTTCCAATATAGATCCAACTGCCAGCTGTCATTTGACCAAACATCATAAGGCCTTCTCTTTCCAATGCATTGAAATGCTCCCAATTAGCCCAATTGGGTACAAGATTGGAATTGGCGATTAAAACTCTAGGAGATGTAGCGTGCGTTTTAGCAACGCCTACTGGTTTGCCAGATTGAATTAATAATGTTTCATCTGGTTCAAGTCTTTTTAAAGTTTCAAGAATAGCATCATAGCATTCCCAGTTTCGAGCTGCTTTCCCTCTTCCACCGTAAACAATGAGTTCATCGGGTACTTCGGCTACATCTGGATCCAGATTATGTTGGATCATTCGATATGCAGCTTCTATCTGCCAATTTTTACAGGAGAGTTCATCTCCGGTGGGTGGATGAATGGTTCGAGACATTGATTACTCTAACTTTATTAAATAATTATTTCAAATATTTGATTAATTTATTTGCATAGGATGGTTCATTCTTAAAAACGGTATAAGAAAATATACTAATTCCACTAAAATCATTTTTTCCGGCATGGTAAATCTTTTTTCCGGCATTTCTGGCATTCTGGTTATAGGTGGCAATGCCCATTACAACACGATCTAAATACTTCAAAGGAAGATTCTCCTTCATTATTCGGATATTCTTGTCAAAAGTGCTAAGATTCATTGTATAATTCATGGGTACTGCCCAATCAATATATCCTCCAGCAAGCCAAACATCCCATTCTTGGCTAAAGGTGTTTCGAGCATTAAGTAAATTTGGCTTTACAGCTGCAGATATAATACAATCAGGCTGGTAAGCTTTAATGCGTGTAGATGCCTTGCTAATAAATCTTGTAATTGCAGATCGTTTAAATTCAGCAAAGGAAGGTTTTTGTTTAACTTCTAGAGATGGTAACCCAGGCATAGAATTATTATAATTCAAAAAATATTTAAGTCCAATTGGATTCAATCCCCATGCTAGATCATGATACCGAATGTAATCGAAGTGAATTCCATCTAAACGATAGTTTTGCAGTAATTCAGTGAGAACGTTTTGGAGATGCGCATCCACTTCAGGGTGAGTTGGAGCAAGATAAAAACCCTCTCCATTGGCTTGTCTGTTCTTTTTCATTTCTGCAATTGTATTACTAATATTCATAAAATCAGGTGATTTAGAATCAATCCACTCAGGATGGGACAAAAGTAAGTGATCCGATTGAGATGGGATTTCAGGCGAAGACCAGAGATAATACACATTGAACCAAGCATGGATTTTTATATTTGACTGGCGGCCTTTAGTCAAAATATATGCTAAAGGATCAAAATCTGTTTTCGTCAATAAGTGTGACCGTGGAACCAAATGGGAAGTGTAATAAGCGTCACCCCTACCTCGAATTTGAACAAAGAGATGATTATAATTATTCATTTTAGCGAATTCCACAACTTTATCGATCTTCTCTTTAGAAATGATATGATCCCGAACTACCCATAATGCTCTAATATCAAATGTTTTGGCGAATGCGCTCGATGTAAATAAAAAAAGAAGGGCAACAAATGTCGCCCTTCCCACTGTGTTCCTTTTAAGGTTCACTTAATTATTCAACTTAGTTTATTAGCCTAATCTTCGGATTCACCATGGGGGGCCAATTCACCAACCATATCTACGAATTCTATTATAGATACAGGTGCACAGTCGTTATCACGAAATCCTAATTTTGTGATACGCGTATATCCACCATCACGATTAGCAAATGCCGGCCCCACTGTATCAAATAATTCACGAACTATGGTCTTATGCCTGATCCTTTTAAGAACCTGACGCCGCGCATGTACATCGCCCCTTTTTGCAAATGTTACAAGCGGTTCAATAAACATTCGGAGTTCCTTAGCTTTAGCATCAGTGGTTTTTATCTTTTTATGGGTAATTAATGCAGATGCTAAGTTCGACATCAGCGCTTTTCGATGAGCTGTCTTGCGACCCAATTTTCGTCCAATTTTATTGTGTCTCATTGTTTAGCCTTCTTCTGCCATAATTTTATCAACTTCCATACCAAAATGAAGACCCATTGTATCCAATTTTTCGACTAATTCAGTTAACGATTTTCTACCAAAGTTTTTGTATTTCAACATTTGATTTTCTTCTTTGCTTACTAATTCCTGAATGTATTTGATACCAGCGGCTTGCAGGCAATTGTAACTTCGTACTGATAATTCCATTTCGTCAATTGTTTGGTTCAGAAGCTTCCTTAATTCCATTGTTTCTTCTGATACACCATCGGAGATCTCCAAAACAGAAGGATTAGATATTGCCTCTATGAATTTTAAATGTTCACGAAGATAAGTCGCTGAATAAGACATAGCATCTTTTGCAGTAATAGAGCCATCCGTTTCTAAATCAACCGTTAAAATCTCGATGGGCTCTTTTGCACCTGGAACAGGACTAACATCAAATGTTACATTTGTAACAGGATTAAATATACTATCAATTGATAAGGTACCCACGGTAAGATTTGGTAAGTCATTTTCTTCTGATGGAACGTATCCTTTTCCGATACCAATTCGCAATTCTAATTCTAATTTCCCTTTTGAATTGATTTCAGTAATGTACTCATTAGGATTCAGTATATTAAACTGATCACTAGCATCCTGAATATCTTGTGCAGTAAACACTTTTTTACCTTTCAGAGATAGTGTCACTTTATCCGGTGTGTTATCCATTAATTTGAACCTGATTTTTTTTAGGTTCATAATGATATCTGCAACATCTTCTTTCACACCAGTCAAAGAAGAAAATTCGTGCTGTACGCCATCAATTTTAACATGAGTGATAGCCGCGCCGGGTATGCTTGTTAACAACACACGACGCATTGCATTTCCAAGTGTTGTACCATACCCACGTTCTAGTGGTTGCACAATGAATGTACCTGTGCTTCCATCATTTACTTCATCATTGTAATTAACTTTGAGTTCTATTGCTTTAGTAGCCATGAAGTGTTTTCCCTATTTCAATTATTTTGAATATAATTCTACAACTAACTGTTCATTTACAGTCAATTGCATGTCATCTCTATCGGGAACAGCAACGAATGTCCCGCGTAGTTTTGCTTTATCTAATTCGAGCCATGAAAGATCCATGTCTCCTTTAATTCGACGCATGGATTCAAGAATGATATCCATTTTTTTACTTTTATCACGAACTTCGATCACATCTCCTTGTTTCACAATGTATGAAGGAATGTTTACAACTTTATTATTCACGAGAAAATGTTTGTGGCTTACTAACTGGCGTGCGGCAGGACGAGAAGGTGCAAATCCAAGCCGGAATGCTACATTGTCTAATCGACTTTCCAATAATTGGAGCATATTTGTACCAGTTTCACCTTTCATTTTATCTGCTTTCACAAAATTCAATCGGAATTGTTTTTCTAAAAGACCATACATGAATTTAATCTTTTGCTTTTCCCTAAGTTGAGTTCCATAATTCGATAATTTAGACCGACGTCCCTGTCCGTGTTGACCTGGCGCATAAGGCTTTCGATTCAAGAGGCGATCATATTTTGGATTTCCAAAAATATTTTCTCCGAATTTCCGTACAATTTTACCTTTTGTGGTTTGTGATTTAGCCATTAATTCTCCTTACACTCGTCTTCTTTTCGGGGGACGGCACCCGTTATGAGGTAAAGGTGTCACATCTTTGATACTTGTGATCTGTAAACCGGCTACAGCCAAAGCACGAATAGCCGATTCACGGCCAGAACCGGGACCTTTCACCAAAACATCTACACTAGATAGCCCCAGTGCTATCGCAGCTAAAGCTGCTTTATCCGCTGCCATAGTTGCGGCATAAGCTGTACTTTTTCGTGAGCCTTTAAACCCAGAAGTACCAGCTTTTTCCCAAACTATCACATTCCCGTTCATATCGGTCAACGTAACGTGGGTGTTATTAAATGTAGATTTAATATGTGCAATACCGTGAGGCTCTGCACTCTTTTTCTTTTTCTTTTTTGGTTTATTTTCTGCCAAAATAGACTCTCTTTTCCTTAATGTTTATTTTTTGCCCAAACCAATGGTACGTTTCTTACCTTTCCGTGTGCGGGCATTTGTTTTCGTACGTTGACCGTTTGAAGGAAGGCCACGACGGTGACGAAGACCCCTATAGGTACCGACATCTTTCAACCTTTTGATGTTCATCGCAGTTTGAGATCGTAACTCACCTTCAACGACAAAGCCAAGACTGGAAATGGCATCACGAAGTGCAACTACCTGCTCTTCAGTTAAATCTTGAACACGGGTCTCTGGATCCACCTTGGCTTCTACACACAGTTTTTGTGCAGTAGTTAAGCCAATTCCATGGATATACCGCAATGAATATGGAACTTTCTTGTTCCTTGGAATATCTACACCAACAATACGTGCCATAGGTCTTTTTTATCCTTGACGTTGCTTATGTTTAGGGTTATCACAAATTACGAGTACAACGCCTTTTCTTTTAATGACCTTGCACTTTGAACACATTTTTTTAACTGATGGACGAACTTTCATTCTTCTCTACTTTTGTCTGTATGTAATACGACCGCGGGATAAATCATAAGGTGATATCTCTAATGTCACCACATCTCCGGGTAAAATTTTTATAAAATGCATTCGCATTTTTCCACTGACATGGGCCAAAACTTCATGAGGATTACCTCCTATTTCTACATCAACGCGAAACATGGCATTCGGTAATGTTTCCTTAATGATTCCATCAATAGTTATGGGTTGTTCTTTAGCCATGGGTCCCCACACTCAAAATCTTTGGACCACTATTTGTTATGGCAATTGTGTGCTCAAAATGAGCTGAGGCTTGACCATCTTTCGTTAAAATTGTCCAACCATCATTGGCAGTAAAAACTTCTTTAGCACCAGCATTGATCATGGGTTCAATTGCAATACACATACCTGAACGCAGCTTGTACCCTTGTTTAGCTTTCCCATAATTTGGTATCTGTGGCTCTTCATGGAGTTCCCTTCCAATACCGTGACCAACCAATTCTCTTACAACAGAAAATCCATTGCTTTCAGCACATGTCTGAACGGCATTCCCAATGTCACCAACATAATTTCCAGGGAGTGCTTGTTCTATCCCTTTCATCAAAGATTTTTGGGTCACATCCATTAATTTTTGTTTTCCTGCATTAATGATACCAATGGAAAAAGTACGGGCATGATCACCATAATATCCATCCAATTCCGCACCACAATCAATACCTACGATTTGACCTTCCTTGAGAATATCATCACCCGGAATACCATGCACAACTGCATCATCAATAGATACACAAAGTGTTGCTGGAAATCCCATGTAACCTTTAAACGCCGGTCGGGCACCTTGCGAACGGATAAAGTCTTCTGCCATTTGGTCTAAATCAGATACACGAGCACCTGTAATTATATGAGGTTCTAACATAATTAGGGTATCTGCAACAATTTGACAACTGCGTGAAATTTTTTCAACTTCCCGTGGTGACCTTGTATAAACCATTACATCCGTCTCCGTCCACGAATTTTACCTTTTGTTAAAAAGCCATCGTAATGCCGCATCATCAAATGGGATTCAATTTGTTGCAATGTGTCCAAGGAAACACCAACAATAATCAACAAACTTGTGCCTCCAAAGAAGGATGCCAAATCATAATTAATATTCATTGTTTTCATCAGGATGTATGGGAAAATGGCTACAAACGCAAGTGCAATAGAACCAGGTAAAGTTACTCGGGTCAAAATATTATCAATGTATTCTGCTGTTTTCTTTCCGGGACGAACTCCAGGTATAAATCCACCTTGCTGTTTCATAGTTGAAGATACCTGAACGGGATCAAAGGCAATGGCAGTGTAAAAATAAGTAAAGAAAATGATCATCAAACCAAAAACAGCCCAATAAAATGGATGATCAAAAGAGAACCATGCCATCAAGGATTGTGCAAATTCACTGTCACCTAAAAATGTCGAAATGGTGCTGGGTATAAACATAATTGATTGCGCAAAAATGATAGGCATAACACCAGCTGTATTCACTCGCATTGGAATATGTGTATTTTGTCCACCATATACTTTACGTCCAACTACCCGTTTTGCATATTGGACGGGAATTTTTCGAGTTCCCTGAGTCAGTAATACGACAAAGCAAATGACTAAAAACATAATTCCCATTAAAATAAATTCTGATAGTAACCCGCGAACACCTTCGCGTACTAAGGTGACTTCACTTAAAATCACATTTGGAAATGCTGAAATAATCCCCACCATGATAATAAGAGAAATTCCATTCCCAATGCCACGTTCTGTAATCCGCTCACCTAACCACATAAGAAACAAGGTTCCAGTTACCATACTAATTATCCCAGTGAAAGTAAACATGAAACCAGGATTCATAACAACTGATTGTCCATTTGCTGTTAAGCTCGGAAGAAAGACCGCCACCACACCATAGGACTGCATAGAAGCCAAAAGAACCGTACCATAACGGGTAATTTGGGTTATCTTCTTTCGTCCTGCTTCACCTTCCTTCTGTAATCTCTGAAAATAAGGAATTACAGATCCCATCAACTGGATTATGATCGAAGATGAAATGTACGGCATAATTCCAAGAGAAAAGAGTGATGCTTGTGCAAATGCTCCCCCTACAAATGTGTTAAACAAACCAAAGAGTGAGTTTTCTAGATTAGTAAAAGCGCCAGCAAGGGCTTCTCCATCAACACCAGGTATCGGAATATGTGCACCAATTCGTACAATGATGAGGATACTAACAGTAAAAAGAATTCTTTTACGGAGTTCAGGAATTACAAAAACACTTTTAATTTTATCGATCACTGTATTGTAGCCGTTCCACCTGCTTGTTCAATTTGTTCTTTAGCTGATTTACTAAAGGCACTGGCAGTAACTGTAACTTTTCGTTTTAACTCTCCATCAGCGAGAATTTTAATTGGTTTCAATGCTGAACGCACCAACCCGTTATCCGCTAAAATTTGAGCATCAACCGTATCAAGACCAAGATTTTCAATAGCTTCAAGGTTCACTATTTGAAATTCTTTTCTGAAAAGATTGGTAAAACCTCGTTTCGGGAGTCGACGAGCCAAAGCCATTTGGCCACCTTCAAACCATGGACGACGCTTATAGCCAGAACGTTGCTGTGCACCTTTATCTCCTCGGCCAGAAGATTTGCCAAGTCCAGAACCAGCACCTCGACCAACACGTTTCCTTTTTTTAGTTGAACCTGAAACGGTAGTTAATGAGTCGAGTTTCATACTTCTTCAACCTTTAATAGATAGGGAATCACATTAATCATTCCGCGTATAGCAGGTGTATCATTTTGTTCGACGGTTTGCTGCATTTTACGAAGCCCTAATGCTTTTAAAGTAGCTTTCGCTTTTGGTTTATACCCTATCCCACTTTTAATCTGGGTGATACGTAGTGTTTTTGTTTTAGCCATTAGTTGAATACCTCACCAATGGTAACTCCACGTTTATTGGCAATAGCAACAGCATCTTTCATCCGCACCAAGGCATCCATTGTAGCGTGAACAAGATTCATTGTATTTTTTGAACCATGACGCTTTGTTAAAATATTATTAATCCCAACCTGCTCCATAACCAAACGAACAGATGCGCCTGCTATAATACCTGTACCTGGAGAAGCAGGTTTTAACATAATACGGCTAGCACCATGTTTACCAATAATCTTATGAGGCACTGTTCCATTCACAACAGAAACTTTTACAATATTTCTCTTCGCAATATCCTTCCCTTTATTTATAGCAGAGATTACCTCGTTTGCTTTACCTAGGCCAACTCCGATATGACCTTTCCCATCGCCAACAACAATGAGGGCAGAAAAACGAAAACGTTTGCCCCGAGATGTTACTTTAGCAGTTCGATTAATTTTTACTACTGCTTCTTCTTGAAGATCAAGCTCAGCTGGGTTTATGATAGCCAAATTCAGACTCCTTTAAAATTCTAATCCACCCTTACGGGCGGCTTCTGCAAATGCTTTAACACGGCCATGATATGGATATCCGTTTCGATCCAATACCACTGGACCGACTTTTGCGGATTTAGCTTTTTTCGCCAATTCATCACCTACAATACGGCTAATGTCTGTTTTATTTTCTGCTTTTTTTACAGCAGACTGTAAATCTTTATCTCTAGATGATACTGCAGTTAGAGTATGCCCTTCAAAATCATTTACGATCTGAGCTTCAAAATGTTTAAGACTTCGAAAGACTACCAACCTCGGACGATTCGGACTCAAACGTGAAGTTTTTTTACTTCTATTTCGTCTTCTCTCATCTCTACGAATTATTGAACGATGTTGTGCCATTATTTAGCCCCCACTGTTTTACCCTGTTTCGAGCGGACATATTCACCTTTGTAACGAATACCTTTCCCCTTGTATGGCTCAGGTTTTCGGAAAGAGCGAATCTTGGCAGCAACTGCTCCTACTAATTGTTTATCAGTACCCTCAACTTTAACTTCCGTTCTGTTGGCAGTTACTGTGATTCCATCCGGCATATCAAAATAAATATCATGTGAATAACCTACCTGAAGTTGCAACCTATTTCCCTGTACTTGAGCCACATACCCAACACCGATTATTTCCAATTCCTTGGTATAACCCACCGACACACCTACAACCATATTATTGATCATTTGTCGAGTTGTTCCATGGAGAGAGCGGTGTTCTCTAACATCAGAAGGGCGCTCTACAATAATAGTGCCATCAGATTCAGATAATTTCATATCTTTATGGGCATTGAATTCAAGTGCCCCTTTAGGACCCGTTACCTTAACCAATTGTCCTAAAAGATCAACTTTAACTCCATCAGGAATACTCACTGGATTTTTACCTATTCTTGACATAATCCTTAATATACCTCACAGAGTATTTCACCACCGACACCGAGATGATTAGCTTTTTTATTGGATAATACACCTTTGGATGTTGATAAAATTGATATTCCAAGCCCATCCAATACACGAGGTGCTTCACCGGCACCAACATAAACTCGGAGGCCTGGGCGGCTGATACGTTTAATATTATCAATTACGGGATTTCCCTGATAATCATATTTTAAAAAAACACGTATAATTTCTTTATTTTTTTCTCCAGCAATAAAAAAGAAATCCTTAAGAAATTTTTCTTCTTTCAGTACAAGTGCAATACGTTTTTTTAATGCGCTGCTTGGTATATCTACCCAGCGTTTCTTTGCTGCGAGACCATTACGGATCCGCGTTAAAAAATCAGAAATTGGATCAGACATTGACATTTTTTTCTCCTACCAACTTGCTTTAGTTACACCGGGGATCTCACCTTTTAGTGCCATTTCCCGAAAACATAATCGGCAAAGTCCAAATCGTCTTAGATAAGCATGTGGTCGTCCACATTTAAAACACCGATTCTTTTCCCGAGTTGAAAATTTTGCTTTTCTTTTTGCTTTATAAATTTGTGATTTCTTGGCCATCAGGCTGCCTCTTCCACTTCTTGCTTTACTGGTTTTTCCCTTAACGGAAATCCGAAAAATTTTAATAAGTAATATGCTTCATTGTCCGTTTGTGCGGATGTTGTAATAGTCACGTTCAATCCTCGGATGGACTCAATTTTATCATATTCTATTTCAGTAAATATAATTTGTTCTTTAATCCCAAAATTATAATTCCCTCGACCATCAAATGATTTAAAAGATAATCCACGAAAATCACGCTCTCGGGGCAATGCAACAGAAATCAACCTTTCTAAAAATTCATACATCATTGTTGAACGCAGGGTCACTTTACAACCTACTGGCCATCCTTTACGTATTTTAAAATTTGAAATATCTTTTTTTGATTTAGTAATGATCGGCTTTTGACCTGAAATCAAAGTCATCTCTTCCAATGCACTTTCAAGATTTTTGGAATTGGTTTTTGCATCACCCAATCCCATGTTAAGAGAAATACTTGTGATTCGTGGAACTTCCATTTTATTGGTATAATTGAACTGCTTTTGCATGGCAGATGTAATCTCTTCACTATATATCTTTTTAAGTGATGGAGTATAAACAGACGCCTTTTTTATCTTTTTGGCAGGTGATTTCTTTTTTATTTTCTTTTTTTCAGCCATTTCTATGCTTCAATTTCTTCGTTAGTTTTTTTAGATACCCTAACCTTAGAACCATCTTCAAGTTTCTTATACCCCACACGAGTCGCTTGCCCGCCATGAACAACCATCACATTAGAAATATGAATGGATGCTTCCCTTTCCACAATACCGCCGGCAGGATTTTCCTGAGATGGCCGGGTTGCTTTTTTCATAAAATTTATACCTTCAACAATCACTCGTTTTTTTTCTGGGAAAACGTGAAGAACTTTCCCTTCTAAATCTTTATTGTTCCCACTAATAACTTTAATGGTCATTCCTTTTTTAACATGCATTTTACAGTACCTCTGGAGCCATTGAAATAATCCTCATGAATCCACTTTCGCGCAATTCACGAGCTACTGGACCAAAAATTCGTGTACCACGAGGTTCGCCGGCACTATTCAATAAAACAGCAGCATTTTCATCAAAGCGGATTCGACTACCATCACGACGAGATATCTCTTTTCTTGTACGAACCACAACTGCTCTATGTACTTCGCCTTTTTTCACCATACCTCCCGGAAGAGCTTTCTTAACTGTAATTACGATTTGGTCACCAATACTGGCATATTTTCGCCCTGAACCACCTAATACTTTAAAGCAGAGAACTTCTTTTGCTCCCGTATTGTCAGCCACCTTTAATCTTGTCTCTTGTTGAATCACCTTGCTAACCTAATTTCACTGATTCACGAACTATTTCGTTTACCTGCCAGCGTTTACGTTTACTTAAAGGCCGAATAGCGGAAATCTTGACAATATCACCATCTTTTGGCATTACAGATGCTACATGGGCTAAATAATTCTTAAATCGTTTGACACGTTTATGATAAATCGGATGTGCAATTTCACGTGTGACTTTTACATTTACTGTCTTATCCATTTTAGTACTAATAACTTCACCGATCAAGGATTGACGCCTGCGTTCAAGTTTCATTCTTTCTCACCTTGAGCAACCCGTATACCGAGTTTATACTCATTTAAAACTGTTTTTATTTGTGCAATTTCCTTTTTTGTTTCGGAAATTGTTGTTCCATCCTCCAATTGTTGTAGCGCTTGCTGAAATTTCAAATTTTGAAGTGCATCAAGGTTTTCGATCAATTTAGCATTTAATTCCACCTGGTTCATTTCACGGAGTTCTGTCGCTTTCATCAGAATCCCCTCCGTTCAATTATTTTGGTTTTTAAAGGAAGTTTATGACCAGCATCGCGAAATGCTTCTTCAGCCTCTTCACGGGTTACTCCATCTATTTCGAATAATATTCGACCCGGTTTGACAACAGCAACCCAATGATCTGGAGCTCCCTTACCTTTACCCATACGCGTTTCAGCAGGGCGAGAAGTCACAGGTTTATCTGGAAAAATACGAATCCACATTTTCCCAATTTTTCTGACAACTCGGGAAATCACAATACGTGATGCTTCGATCTGTCTAGCCGTGACCCAACCTGATTCAATTGCCTTTAGACCATAATTGCCAAATGCCACATGGTTCCCGCGCATAGCCATACCTCTTCTATTCCCACGGTGGACTCGTCTAAATTTTGCTTTCTTTGGTTCTAACATTTAAATACTCTTATCGGGAGAATTGTCCGTTGCAAATCCATACTTTTATACCAATAACACCATACTGTGTTTGAGCCTCGGTCAGGGCATAATCAATATCTGCGCGCAAGGTATGTAGTGGCACACTACCATCTGAAAATTTTTCACTTCTAGCGATTTCTACTCCGCCGAGACGACCAGCAACATTAATACGAATTCCTTCTGCACCCATACGCATTGTAGATTGAATCGTTTTGTTTACTACTCGACGATAAGATATTTTCTTTTTCAATTGATGAGCAATATTTGAGCCAACTAATGCTGCATCCAGTTCTGGACGTTTCACTTCAGAAATATTAATCTGAGCATCTTTTTTACCTGTCAGTTGGCGTAATTCTTTTTTCAATCGATTCACTTCTTCACCACCACGTCCGATTACAATTCCTGGACGGGCAGTATGGATTGTAATTGTTACTTTTTTTGATGTACGAGCAATCTCAACTTTGGAGATTCCAGCATTTGGAAGTCGATGAGAAATATACTTCCGAATCCTTACATCTTCTTCCAATTCATTTCGATAATTATTTTTTGGCGCAAACCAATTGGACTTCCAATTTTTATTCACAATTAATCTATAACCAATAGGATGTGTTTTTTGACCCAAAAGAGACCTCGTTAATTTCCGTCGGTAACGACGATAGTTACATGACTAGTTGGCCGACGAAGTCTTGATGCTCGTCCCATGGACGCCGCTCGAAATCGTTTCATCACTGGGCCACCGTCAACAAATGCTTCCTTCACACCTAGGCCTTCAGGGTCAAAATTTGATTCTTCATTCTGACTCATCAGGTTAGCCACCGCTGACCGTAAAGTTTTTTCAATAACACTTGCAGCTTTTTCAGGTGAAAAATGTAATAGATTCAATGCATCTCCAACTTTTAAACCTCGCATACTATCGAGGGTCTTACGGATTTTCCGGGGAGACTGGTGTACATATCGTGCAACTGCTTTAGCTTCCATGGTTATTATTTCCTGTCACCAGAATGCATTCTGAAAGTACGCGTGGGTGAAAATTCGCCTAATTTATGGCCTACCATATTTTCATAGATGAAAACTGGAATAAACTTGTTCCCGTTATGAATTGCGAGAGTATGACCAACAAATTCAGGCGTAATCATTGAACGACGTGACCATGTTTTGATTACTTTCTTTTTGCCACCTTCATTAATCTTTTGAATTTTTTTCAAAAGTTTTTCATCGACAAATGGTCCTTTTTTAAGAGAGCGTGACATAATCTTTTATCGTCTCCGTTTAACGATCAATTCGTTAGATTTTTTATTTTTTTTACGTGTTTTATAGCCCTTGGTTGGTTTACCCCAAGGTGTGGATGGATGACGCCCGCCTGAAGATTTCCCTTCGCCACCTCCCATAGGGTGATCCACTGGGTTCATTGCAACACCTCGCACTTTAGGACGACGCCCGAGCCATCGTGTCCGACCAGCTTTACCCGATACAACTTGTTCATGGCTACGGTTACCAACCTGACCAATTGTGGCCATACAGTTTTCTCGAACCATCCGAACTTCACCAGAAGGTAATTTTAACGTACAAAACCCGTCTGCATGTGCCATAACTTGGGCCGAAGATCCCGCTGATCGAACTAATTGCCCACCTTTACCGGGCTCCATTTCAATATTATGGACAAATAAACCTGCTGGTATGTTTTTTAACTGAAGTGCATTGGCAACTTTCAATGGTGCATTATCACCAGATAGAATTGGATCTCCCACTTTTAAGCCTAAGGGTGAAAGAATGTAACGTTTATCACCATCCGAATAATGAATAAGGGAAATATACGCCGAACGGTTTGGATCATATTCAATTGTCGCTACTTTGCCTGGAACATCAAACTTATTCCGTTTGAAATCAATTAATCTGTAGCGACGCTTATGTCCACCACCACGGTGGCGAATAGTGATACGTCCTGTGTTATTTCTTCCACCGCTTTTACGTAAAGCTCTTGTTAGTCTTTTCTCCGGTTTATCGGTGGTCAAATCTGCAAAATCTGGACGAGATGCAAATCTAGAGCCAGGCGTAACTGGTTTTAATTGTCTAATACCCATGATTAACTCGCAGTATCTCCACGCATTAGATCGATTGTTGATCCGGATTCCAAAGTAATAACTGCTTTTTTATAATCAGATCGTTTTCCAGTAGTACGGATAGTATGCCCTCCACTTTTAACCGTCATCTGCTTATGCTTTCCAATTCGATTCATAGTTGCTACTTTTACAACTTTAACTTCAAATTTTAATTCAATGGCTTTTTTGATCTCAGTTTTACTTGCATTCGGAGAAACAAGAAATGCAAATTTGTTTTCGCGCTCTTCGAGGATCGCCATTTTCTCTGTTAATATTGGTTTAATAATAATTTTTTGATACATGATTATCCTGCTAAAATATCCGTTAAAACAGTCATGCTAGCTTTATCCACCACCAGAGTATCGCAGTCAATAATATCATAGGTGCTGACTTTTGCTGCATCAACGAGATAAACGTCTCGAAGGTTACGTGATGCCTTATCAAGATTTTCATCCATTCCTGTAACCAAAAGTGTAATTTTTTTGTTCTGTAGATTTAATTTTGTTAGAATAGAAATGAAATCAGTTGTTTTATGGCTATTAAGAGTAAAGTCATCAACGACAACCAACTTCCCTTCCGCTGCTTTATTAGATAAAACTGAACGTCGAGCCATACGACTAACTTTTTTAGGTAATTTATGATTATACCTATGTGGTTCTGGACCAAATACAGTTCCGCCGCCCTTCCACAACGGAGACCGAATGGTTCCTGCTCTGGCAACACCTCGACCTTTTTGCTTCCAAGGCTTTTTACCTCCACCTCGCACCTGAGCACGATTTTTAGATGCATGGGTTCCTTGTCGCATATTGGTCATCTCTGCTAAAACAGCTTGACGAACAACTGCAGCATTGGGCTTAACCCCAAATACAGTTTTATCGGCTGAAATATTTCCAGCTTTTGTACCATCTATTTTTAATACATCTAATTTCATTTTATTTGGAAATAATTATGGTTCCGTTCTTTGCCCCAGGAACGGCACCTTTTACTAACATTTGATTATTTTCTTGATCAATCTTCACAATTTCAAGGTTTTCAACAGTTACTTTCGAATTACCATGATGACCAGCCATTTTCATTCCAGGAAATACGCGTGATGGATCAGATGCCTGACCAATAGATCCCGGTGCCCTCTCTGTATGTCCCGTTCCATGTGTTTTTTTCTGCCGGGAAAAATTATGTCGCTTGATGACACCCGTAAATCCTTTCCCCTTGGACGTACCAGAAACACTAACATAGTCACCTTCCTGAAAAAGACCAACATGAAATGCTTGCCCAGTTTTATATTTAAAACCTGGCACTTTATCAAATTCAGCCAAAACTTTTTGAGCAGAAACACCAGCAGAATCAAAATGACCTAGAAGTGGTTTTGTTGTATGTTTTGGTTTCCGTTCCCCATATCCAACCTGAACAGCTTCATACCCATCTTTTTCATCAGTTTTTATTTGAGTGACGGTACATGGTCCTGCCTGTATTAAGGTTACTGGTATTATAAGTCCGTTTTCATCATAAATGCGTGTCATGCCCATTTTTTTACCAATTAATCCACGCATGGTTAAACCTTAATTTCAATATCAACACCGGCGGGTAAATCCAGTTTCATAAGGGATTCAACCGTTTTAGGTGTCGAGTTTAAAATATCAATGAGGCGCTTGTGTATTTTCGTCTGAAATTGCTCACGAGATTTTTTATCAACGTGAGGAGAGCGCAAAACAGTATAGATAGAACGCTTAGATGGCAAAGGAATTGGCCCTGAAATAATTGCACCAGTCGATTTTGCTGTTTTCACAATTTTTTCTGTCGATTTATCCAATAGGATATGGTCATATGCCCTAAGGCTGATTCTTATAGTTTGATTTGCCATTAAATGCTAATTATTCAACGATTTCAGTTACTACACCAGCGCCAACAGTGTGCCCACCTTCACGGA
>CAZCHA010000026.1:0-19618 GCA_964498175.1 uncultured bacterium | reverse complement strand
TCTTAATTCTTGTCCATGATCATCATCTAATCCAGCTACACCACTTTCCCCGATGTTAGCTTTTTCAGCACCGAAAACTGCAGATTGCTTTATTAAATCCATATCTCGTTCATTGGGCTTAGCTGATCGTGCGAAATACCCACTTTTTTGAACTAGGACTTTTTCTGCATTCAAGGCATTTGTAAACTGTTTTGCAAACCATTGTCCCGGGTTAATTTCATCTAACCGCACATGGCCAAATGCATCTCGCGGTACTTCTTCTCCATTTGATTCCATTTCTCGAACGATGGTCTCCAGTCCTGCACCTTCGCTCAAAAAAATATTCACACCATCCTTTTCATCCATTCTCTTTATCAATCTTTCACATTCAATATTAAAATCAAAATCTGTTTCCGGAATATAGACTGCATCAATATCCCATTTTTCCTGATTAATCAGTAATTCGGGGATAAAGTTTCGTTGTTTCATTCGTTCTCGATAATCATATGCAGTGCGAGCCGTAAGCCATCCGCAATTCCGTCCCATCACTTCATGAATAATCAGTTGTCGCGTGCTGGTTGTATTCTCATTCGCAATATTTTCAAAAAAAACAGCTCCCTGTTCTGCCGCTGTCCAAGCCCCTAAAGTTTGGGTAATTGGAAAAACATCATTGTCTACGGTTTTGGGAAGACCTACTACAGTAAGATTGTAATTATTCTGTTTTAAATAAAATGACAATTGTGCTGCCATTGTACTGGTGTCATCACCTCCAATGGTATGCAAAATATCAACTTTATCTTTTACTAACTGATCTGCTGCAACTTTTAATGGATCTTGGCCTTCTAAAACATAGCCACGTTTAACGCAATCCTCCACATTGGTGAGCTTTACTCGACTATTTCCAATGGGAGATCCACCAAAATCATATAACGTGGCAAAATTGGTTTTTGCAGAGTCAGGAAATTCAATTGAGTTACCTAATAGGAGTCCTCTATACCCATTAAGATAACCAATTAATTCAGCATCGGGAGCAATCTCATTATATTTTTCAATGAGGGCACCAATGGAAGATGATAAACATGGGGCAATTCCACCGGCAGTTAAAAATGCTATTTTCATGATAATTATATATTTAATCTAGAATAAAGAGAAAGAAATTAAGGAGGGATAACAAGAACAACTAATTTTTTTAAGATTTGATTTTGTCTTAAAATGATTAATTATTCTAATTTTGTCTATTACATTTTCACAAGTTTCTGATTGGGACCCTAATCAACAACAATAAATCGTTGGCTCTTTTTTTTTATCATCTTTTTAAGCTAAACTCCTTCATTATACATTCATTTAATTCGCTAATTATACATGACTAAAGAAACCATTCTTTGGACTCCGTCCCATCCCGAGCAAACCCAAATGGCCCAATTCATTCATCGGGTCAATGAAATCTATGGTTTAGAAATAAAATCCTATGATGAACTATTCAATTGGTCAGTAAACCATATTTCAGAATTTTGGGAACAGATCTGGGATTTTTCCGAAATCAAACATTCAATCCCCTATACAAAAGTGGTAGACGATGACAAAAAAATGCCAGGTGCAAAATGGTTTTCAGGTGCCAAACTGAATTATGCAGAGAATTTGCTTCGATACCGTGATGACAAAATAGCCATCCAATTTAAAGGAGAAGGTCAATCGGTTCGGTCTTTGACATATCAAGAATTATTTGATGAAGTTGAAAAATTGGCCCATTCACTTCGAGAATTTGGTATTCAAAAAGGAGACCGTGTTTCCGGATTTATTCCCAATATACCAGAAGCAATTATTGCCATGCTGGCTTCTGCTTCCATTGGTGCAATTTGGAGTTCTTCTTCACCGGATTTTGGAATCAAAGGTGTCCTGGATCGGTTTTCACAAATCGAACCAAAAATCATTTTTGCTGCAAATGGGTACATATATAATGGGAAAACATTTGATTCTTTAGACAAACTTCAGGGGATACTGACCAATCTTCCCAGTGTTGAAAAGGTTGTAGTAGTGGGTTATACCGAAGAAAACCCTGATATTTCACAAATTGAAAACGCTATTTTATACTCTGATTTTACTTCAAAGTCACCATATCCATTGGAATTTGAACAACTCCCTTTCGATCATCCACTTTATATTATGTACTCATCCGGGACAACCGGGCTTCCTAAATCCATTGTTCACTCAGCCGGCGGTACTCTAATTCAACATATAAAGGAATTGCAACTTCATTGCGATTTAATTCGAGAAGACACCATTTTTTATTTTACAACCTGCGGATGGATGATGTGGAATTGGCTGGTTTCTTCTCTTTCTGTAGGCGCCACTGTGGTTCTGTTTGATGGCTCGCCTTTCCACCCGGATGGAAATGCCATGTGGGAGATGACAGACGAATTAGATATTACTGTTTTTGGCACAAGCGCCAAATTCATTGATGCTTGCAAAGATGCGAGGATTCGCCCGGGTGAAGCGGTAGACTTGACATCCCTCCGTACAATTTTATCCACAGGATCACCTCTCGTTGATGAATGTTTTGACTATGTGTATGAGCATGTTAAACAGGATGTACTTCTCGCGTCAATTTCCGGTGGAACTGATATTATTTCTTGTTTCGCCTTAGGAAATCCAATGCTCTCTGTGGTTCGAGGTGAACTCCAGTGTCGTGGACTGGGTATGAATGTCCATGCTTATAATGCAACAGAACAATCCATGATTAATGAAAAAGGTGAATTGGTTTGTATTTCAGCATTCCCGTCCATGCCAATCCATTTTTGGAATGATCCAAATGGCATCAAATACCAGAATGCCTATTTTGGGACTTTCCCAGGAATTTGGTACCATGGTGATTTTATTCGTGTATCTAAACATGGCGGAATCAAAATCTTTGGGCGCAGCGATGCTACACTGAATCCTGGCGGTGTTCGGATTGGAACAGCAGAAATTTATCGTGTGGTGGAAGCAATAGATTTTGTGGAAGATAGTCTGGTGATCGGACAGGAATGGGAAGATGATCAGCGTGTAATTCTATTTTTAAAAATGAAGGATGGTTTTATACTTAGCGATGAATTAATTGCGGAGATCAAATCCCAAGTACGCACCAACTGCTCACATAGACATGTCCCAGCCAAAATCCTTGAGACAAAAGGGATTCCCTATACAATTAACTTGAAAAAAGTGGAAATTGCTGTAAAAAAGATAATCCAAGGTGGAGACGTAACCAACCGCGATGCATTGGCAAATCCAGAAGTTTTGAATTATTATAAAAATATTCCCGAACTGCAATCTTAGTCTAATTGGTCTAATAATCCCAGCAAATCAACCACTCGATTTGAATATCCCCATTCATTATCGTACCAATTCAATGTCTTAACCATATTTCCCTGAACCACTTTCGTAAATGGTGCATCAAAAATAGATGAATGTGGATTTCCAATAATATCTGTTGATACAACTGGCAAGGTAGAATACTCTACTATTCCTGATAATCTTTCTGTTTGTGAAGCTTCATACACAGCTTCATTTAATTGATCTTCTGTTATATCCTGACTCAAAATAAATACGGAATCTACGACTGAGCCATCAGGTACAGGAACCCGCATAGCAATTCCATCTAATTTGCCTTCAAGTTCTGGCAGCACTTTCCCTACAGCCTTTGCAGCACCAGTAGACGTTGGAATCACATTTTCTGCAGCTGCTCGACTTCTTCTCCAATCGGAGTGAGGAACATCTGCTAGTCGTTGATCATTTGTATATGCATGAATTGTATTTATAACACCAAACTCAATTCCAAAATTATCATGAAGAATTTTTGCCATTGGTGCCAAGCAGTTTGTGGTGCAACTTGCGTTGGATATAATTTTGTGTTCCGATGTCAAACTACCATCATTTACACCAATCACAACCATATTATCAATATCTTCTTTTGCTGGAACCGTGAGGATGATTCGTTTTGCACCTGCATCTAAATGTTGATTTAATAATGCTCTCGTACGAAAGATCCCGGTTGCTTCAATGACAATATCCACATCAAGTTCCGCCCATGGTAGTTGGGATGGATCCCGTTTATTTAACATTTTAATCGTATTGGATGATGTTTTAAGAATATCACCTTCAGTTTCAACTGTATCCAAAAACCGGCCCATCACAGTGTCATATTTTAATAAATAAGCTAGAGCATCATTATCGGCTAAATCATTAATAGCAACCACATTAATATCATTTCGTTCATTCATGATTCGAAAGACAGACCGTCCAATCCTCCCAAATCCGTTTATGGCCACTCTCATGCTCTATCTCCTACATTTTCCAATTCCTGATAACTTTTTATCAATTCTAATATTCGTGCAGAAAACCCCCAACCATTATCATACCAACAAATCGTTTTTAATAATTTATTGGCCGTAATCATTGTTGCTTTAGCATCATAAACCATTGTTTCGCTACGACCAATAACATCACTTGAGACAATTGGATCATCTGTATATCCAACGATATTTTTGAGATTTCCTTCAGCAAATGCTTTTATAACAGCGTTGGTTTCTTCTATAGATGGAAGTCGTTCTAAATCGGTAGTTAAATCAACCGCTGATCCATCTGGGACGGGTACATTAAATGCAGTCCCCGCTATTTTTCCAGCAAATTGAGGCATTATTTTTTCAACAAAGTCTGGTGCCCAAGTTTTATTTGGAATAATATTTTCAACTGCTGAACGGCTTCGTCGGAGATCTGTCTGTGCAGAGTCAGCCAATGGTTGATCGGACGTATAAGCATGAACCGTTGTCATCATTGCCCTTTTTACTCCAAATTTCTCATCAAGCATTTTGAGCATTAATGCCAAAACTTGCGTTGTGGATGACGTGGTTGAAATAATCTGGTCTGATGCTTCAATTGAATCTTCATTTATTCCGGAAATAACGATTCGATCAATCTCATCGTCAGGAGGAACAGTAACAATCAAACGTTTTCCACCTGCTTCAATTTGCTTTTGTAAATCAACCGAATTTCTATATTTCCCAGTCGCATCAATTACAACGTCTACATCAAGGGAACCCCATGATATTTGGCCAGGATCTCCACCTGGAAGAATTTGTACTTTTTGATCATTTGCAATTAAATACTTACCTTCTAAGGTTATATCTTTTTCAAGTGGGCCATGAATTGAATCACGCACTAATAAATAATGGAGTGATTCTGCAGGTCCCAAATCACTTATTGCTACAAAATTAAAATTTGGATTTTTATACGCTTGTCGAAATAGGTTTCGTCCAATACGACCAAAACCAAATAGGGCAATATTTATAGGATTATTCATAAACTTATATATTCCATCTCAGTTCAGCCTTAAAATTAAAACAATAAATGGTATAAATGTTACAACTATTAGAATTATTTTGAAATTTCAAAATAAAATGAACTTACATGGACCACTCATCCTAAAAAGGTATATATAAATTTCAGGAGTTGATATTGGATTCCTCTATAAACAAAAGCCCATCACTCATCAGTGATGGGCTTTTGTTTAATCATCATAATCTTGAAACCGTTCTCTTGCTTTCAAAAATGCAATAAGAACCAATATTACAAATAAGACCCCAATTGTCACTTTTTTCCCGATTGACTAAAACCTAATGCGCCATACCTATCATTTAAAACCATCACACCATCCAAATCTCTGTTAGATCCGATATATGCAGTGGGCTGTTCATATTTATTATAGGTCTGGACATATCCATTTTCATTTTTCCCGGTTCCTAAATACAGGGTTCGTTTTTGATCCTGGTTAAAAGCGGTTATAAATCCTCCATGTCCGTCATCCTTAATTGTAATTGAATTTACCACAATATCACCAAGATTACTGTTATCTTCGAACCCACTTAGTATGAAAAATAAAGCGGTGGTTAGTATCCCAATCAAAAAACTTTTAAAATCAATCTGCATTATCATTTCTCCTTATTAATTCAAAATATTTTGGAAGTCTGCAATTGAATCAATCAAGCCATCTGGATTAATCTTGCTCGATTCCATCATTCCTTCATGATATTTGCCGGTTTTTACCAAAATGCCTGGTATTCCAAGATTTTGTGCCCCATTTACATCATTAATTAGATCATCACCAATCATAACTACTTCTTCAGGAACTAATCTTAAATCATCCAATGCACATTGAAAAAATGCTTTATTGGGTTTCCCAACAAGTTGAGATTTTTTTCCTGTGGCAAATTCTAAGGCAGCAACAAACCCACCGGCATCCATTCGTAAACCATTATCTACTTTATAATATTTCCCCTTGTGAAGTGCAATTATTTCTGCTCCATTCATCACATGGTAAAAAGCCTGGTTCAATAGATCGTAAGTCCATTCATCAAAATCTCCAATCACAATGGCTTCAGGATTTTCCAGATCTTCTTCAAATTCTTTATAGTCCTGTTTCAGGTTTTCTGTGATAAAATACCGGCAGGATGGTGATCCTTTTTTTCGTAAAAAATCTATACCCGCGAATCCTGCAGTAATGATCTCATTCTCTATGCATGGCAGCCCAATATTAATCAAGTTTTCTTGAAGTGTGTGTCTATTTTTTGTGGTGGTATTGGTCAAGAATCGAAATGGAAGATTGCTTTTTCTCAAATAGCTTAATGCATCAATTGCACCGGGGAGAGGTTTCCCAGATTGATAAAACACACCATCCAGATCAAATAAGAATCCTTTAGCTTTCCGAATCAATTCCATCTTGCTCTTCCAATTTTTCTCTTAGGTCACTCATTTTTTGAATTGATGCATTTTGTCCCAGTTCACCAGAATCAAACTCTTCATGCCATCGTTCTTTCGCATAAAGGACCCTCATAATCAAAATGGTTGCATAGATAAAAAGAAGACTAATAAAACCAACCACATGAAATGAATTTTCTCTGTCCACCATGAAAAATAAAAATAAGAGGACCAGCGGCATCCAACGAATCAGTTTTTGGACAATTTTTCCCATGGTATTAATTCAAAGTTTCACTCACGAATGCTAACATTTTCTTCTGTTTTGTCAGATATCCTAGACGGGTTTCAATATTTACATAGCGTACATTTCTACGCAAGGATTCCCAAGACAAACTTCCATTATCTCTTTTTATGACCGTATCCTGAAGAACAACATTATATGGCCCATTCGCCAGTTTATCAAAGTCTTTTTCATGAGTACATAATATAAAATCTCTAGGGTTTTGTTGTTTTTTTATAGATGTCTTACGGCTGTATTTCAACTCATATTTCACATTGTAACCACGGAAATTATTATGGACAGAAATTAATATTCCATCCTTCTTTGGCATAATTATTTCCAGAAATCGAATTCGGTCCCTATCTATATCATCTAATGCTTTTTTTAATGTGCCCGGTGGCCAATAGGGTTTGAATTTTTTTAACGAATGATAAGAGCCACTCCGTGAAAAAAGTCGATTTGGATCAATGATAGTTGATAGGTATGGAATTTCGCGATTATCATTTTGGATAAAAAACGCTCTCCCCGGAAAATGACTAATATGATGATCTAAGGCCATTTTCGCCGTTTTTTCATCTCCGTGGAGCCATATGTAATGGACCGACGAATTACCATTTTCAACGACATTAAAATCAGTACCTGCAAATGTAATAGGCGATGGTAAAGTATCCATTTCCACATTTTCTGAGCCCAAAATGAATTTAAAAGCGAAACCCAAATATATTAATCTATTTAACAAGAATCGCCTTTTGTGTTTGGGTGTTTTTATCCAACCGTAATTGGATAAAATAAATACCGCTGGTGTAGTTGGATGCATTCCATTGAATTTCATGAATACCGGAAAAAAGTTTTCTATCAATCAGTGTTTCCACAAGACGACCAGTTATATCAATTACACGTAGAGAAACCGTATGATTATTGAGAGCATGATTGTCATTGCTTGAATGTAGACTAGGAGTCGATGAATGCTGGGAACCTACTAAATCGAACCTTATTGTGGTAGTTGGATTAAATGGGTTCGGATAATTGGGAAATAAAAAAATACCATTAGAAATCACATACTGATCTTCATCAACAGATAATAATGTGTGGCAATTTTCTAGATCCCAGCCATTCTGGGGGAAAACATGATTAACATAATCGGGAGGGCAATTTTCAAAATTATTGTGGTGGGCAAAAATTGGAGTCCAATCGGTAGTATCTATTGGCGGATACCTAAAGAGATCAAAACCATAATCGCCATAATTTTCAAAAAATGTATTACTCAAAGTTTCAGAACTGCCAATAATAGGGAATGCTGTGGAGTCCACATAAATTCCGCCACCAAAATAACAAATGCAATCGCACACACCGGAGACTACATTTTCATAAAATTCATTCCTAATAATTAAAGGCTGTGATTCACCCCAAATTGCTAATCCAGCTCCTTCTCCCCCACAATCCCCAGCATTATTATTTCGAATTATATTGTGATCAATTATGGGACTAGAATTTTCAACCAAAATACCACCACCTGTTTGATTCCCATAACCATTTTCAATCGTGAAGCCTAAAAGAATTGCTGAGTGATTTTGTCCACCATTAATTGTGACAACTGTTCCTTCATATTCTCCATCAATAATGGTTTCAGAAACCATGCTTTGATCAAACCCGGAAAAAAGTAATGAAGCAACGGTAATATTTTTATCCAGAAAATCAATTCGTTCCTGATATATGCCCGGACTGATAAGGACTACGTCACCATTTTCTGCCCATTCAATCCCACCTTGGATTGATGTTGTATCTTCTGGTATTCGAATAACATTTGGACCATTTGCAGATCGATAATCCAAAATTAAATTAATCAAATATTCATAGTCTTCCGGTTCGGTTGGGTCTAATGTTGTGATATTGAATTGATATATAAGTTCACCTTCCCGGTTCAAAAAATAAGTACTGCGTTGTGCAGCACTATAATCGGTCCACACTGGGAATCCATCAGCTTGAACATCTTCAACCCAAGGTAAGACCCTGCCATTAATCATGCCATCTAATTCATTATTGTAAGTATCTTTTCCGACACCGATGATAGCAACATCATCAATACCCATAGATTGAAGGTCAAGATAAATCGTGTTTAAAAAGCCGAACCGACTTCTACAGGTTCCTCAATATTCATGTCCAAAAAATACAATACAAATATCACCGATGTGATCATCCGGGCCAATGAACTCTCCAAATGTTACTGAATTTGGATTCAAGTTTTCCAGATTGAAATCTCCTTGGGCTGCCAAGCCCGATAGTAATAGAAACCAAGGAACAATCTTAATCATTCTTATCATCATTCATCCTATACCACAAGGCGAGAGCAAGGGAACCTATGATAAATACGACTGCAATAATAAAAAGAGTTATTTTTAAGTTCACAATACGGCTTCCTTTTTAATCCTGTAATTTTTAAAGAAATAATGTATAATAACCATCATAAAACTAAGATGGGACCAACACCATAGCAACAAGGATATGAAATGATGGAGTAGACATCCAGCAATTAATCTGGAAAATTAAGAAGTATATATTACTTATCCCCAAACCAGAATTCGGTCTTTTGGGACATATTCCGTAATCCGATTTTTCAATATTGCTAAAGCCAACTGTCTTTGATCAATGGGTACAGTAACTATATTGGACTCAATAATGTAATTGGAATAATAGATGTCAGACCTGGGCTCTCGCTTCCGAATTCTATTAAAATAATCCTTACTCATTCTGAAAACACCCAAAGTTATGTCCACCAATTTTTCACCATCAATCTCAGAAAAAATTTCATCTATAAAACGCAAGTAGATTTTCTCCCAATCATTAATAAGGATCACCGGATCAAAACAAAGTCTTACATCCCACCCCGAATCCAAAGCTTGTTTCAATGATTTTATTCTTCGATAAAGTGGCGGAGCTGTAGATTCATATTTTTCACAGATTTCAAATGGTGATAATGTCCAACTCAGGATAACTTTTTCAGACGATTCTATATTCTTAATAGCTGAGAAAAGCGCACTTTTGGTCCGAATTTCAATTTTCATATTTTTTTGCAATTTTACAAATTCGATCCAGCGAGATGTTACTGGAATGATATTCTCCATCGCCATAAGGTCTGTATTATAAGAGATAGAAACGACCATAGGTTTCGAAGGGTCATCCAAATCTTTCAATTTATATTTTATAGAATTGAAAAAATCTTCTTCATTCACAAAAACAACCAAATTCCCCGATGAATACATACCTTGTAAAAAACAATAATCACAATTGTACAGACAATTCAAAATTGGTGTATTATAATATACATTGGGAGTTCCGTACTCCTGGACCATGTCTGATGCCGGGTATAAGAAAGGATCTGTCTTTTTCGCCAGAATCAATTTCATGGATGCTTTCTGGAGCTGAAAATCCTGCCTAGGACGATTAAACACATCCTTATAGTGATCTATCTCCAAAATTTTAGCTTTTGGAAATTTTGACAGGGTAAGTTGGGTCAAAGGATAAACGGCGGCATCCTTTTCAAGGTATATATGGGAAAAATTAGGCTGAAAGTTCTGCACAGATTTTTTTGAAATGGTGTTTTTGGGTGACCTTGTTTGATGGTGTATTTTTTTCAACATCAGGTAATGGAAGGCCTGTTTTTCGAAGTCTGAACCCTTTGGCAAATTGAAGAAGTTGTTGGTACTGGGTTTCAGTTAGAGACATATGTTGCACCATCTCATCTATCCATTTTATATCTTTTTCCGATAATATTGGGGCTTCTTCATTAAACATTCTTTCAAATTGTGATAAAAAAGATTTAATCGAATCCAAGTGACGTGAGATCAATTTCGAAATGGGCTGGGCTATAATTTGTTCAAATTCAATATTCATATAATCTGATACAATTTTTAAAAAAGCCAATCGGTGAACTGGAACCAAGGAAGAACAAATTTTGAAAATTTCTGAAGCTTCCATATCAACTAATCCCTTGTAAACGCCTTCTCCATCAGAAATAACACTTTCAACTGTAACTAGAGAAATTTCTTCAAAATTATGTTTAATTAAAATATCAGGATAATATGTTTTCCCGGTAGTTTCGTCTTTTATTTTATGAAGCAGATAACTGCCACCAATTTTAGTGGATTTCGGATTCCCTCCTGCAATTCCAATATTAATAAATTGAATTAAATCAGGGTTATTTTGATTTAGAAATGTTTCAATCCTGTTTCTTATGTTTTTCTTCCCAACACCAAGGCCAACAAGATAAAGGTTATTATTCTTAAATACTGGAAATTGAAATGATGTATCACGGTTAAGATTGAAATGATTAATCAGCGGCTGGGATTCTGCTTTTAAGGCAGTGAGGATACATTGCATGCTAAAAAATCAAAAGAAGGAGAATCGGATTATTTTCTTTTTCGGTTTATATTTTTTCTTCCATGGTTTTTTCCCTTTCCATGTGAAAAACAAAAATCGCGTTTTCCGCCCCTCCGGACCAAACATAAATTGGCTTTCTTTGCTTCGTTTTTCCATATCCAGGTTTATGGATTCAAGTACAAGTTTTTGGGTCGAATAATCAAGACGATCAAAATCCTGGTAAACAATATCCCGTCCAAATCTTGCACCGATCAAATTCAGTGTTTTACCCAAAATATAGACCACAAGCCCACCGCCAATGCCAATGGCCATATATTCTCCTGTCATTTGTCCTGCAACTGATGCGCCAGCTGCTGAAGCCATTGCCAATCCACCAACTATAGTACAGGGCTTCCCCAGGGAATAATATGATTTTTCAGCATAGCGAACTTCTACCAAACTTTTTATTGGCACGGTCGTGAGTACTACTTTGTCTTGCCAAAATACTAATTTTTTCTTCTTAATAGTGAAATTATTCGAAGAGCTGAAAATATCATTCGTTTTAGTAAACAACATAATCCGCTGTGAAAATCCAATGGAAAGAAACATCGCCATGGAAATAATATGTATCAATTTAAAATTCATGAGAATAGACTTGAGAATTTAAATAAGGGATCGTAATGCACTCATCAAAAGATCAACGTCTTTTTGGGTGTTATAAACCTGAATAGAGACCCGGATGAATTTCTGTCCATTCCATTCAAAAACTGGAATTTCAATTTGATATTCTTCCCAAAGTCGTTTTTTTAAATTTGATGGAATGTTTTTTGGAAGTGGGTGTGACACCAATTGAGCTAGCCATTCTACGTCATTTGAAATTGACTCAGTATTCAGAACTGAGGGAAATTCTAAATAAGTGCTCTGAATGATTTTTTTGCAAGCTTCTTGATAAGGCCTGATTTCTTTAATATAAAAATTAATGGCAGCGGGAATGGATAAAAAAGCAGACATATCCCGCGTCCCTTGCCATTGAAAATTCTGTATGAATTCAGACGGCGTCGGATCATCCCCATCCTTCCCCCAGCTTACCACCAAAGGCTTAATCCAATCCTGATGCTCTTTTTTTACAAAAAGAAAAGATGATCCTTTTGGCGCACATAACCATTTATGGCAGGCTCCTGTATAAAAATCACACCCTAACTCATGTATATTTAAAGGAATATGAGCAGGGACATGAGCACCATCAATAATAGTAAGGATATTTTGTTCTTTTGCCATTTTTATAATTTTTTCTATAGGAAATATCAGAGCGGTTGAGCTAGTGATATGGGAGAGAAAAATGACTTTTGTTTGATCTGTAACACCTGTCCAAAAATCTTCAATGAAATTTTCTTCAGTAGTTACAGGCATCGAAATATCCTGTTGAATGATCTTAACCCCTGTCTTTTTTTCCCACATTTTCCAAGCACGAACCAATGCACCGTATTCATGGTTTGACATGAGCACTTCATGTCCGGGTTTCAGATCCAAATTATAAATAACATTAGTTACAGCTGTAGTGGGATTCTGGAAAAATACCAATTCTTCATCATCACACCCAACAAACTGGCTCATGGACTCCCTGGATTTTTTCATAGCTGAATAAACTTGGCTTGTCATGAATTGAACTGGTTGGTTCTCCAATTTTTGCTGCCAATCCTGATACTCTTTAAAAACAGGTTTAGAGCAAGCACCATATGACCCGTGATTCAAAAATGTTATATCTGGATCCAAGAGGTACCAGTCTTTCATACCATTCATTTTTTTAATTGTCCGATCAACTTTAATTCATCTTCAGATGCATAACGAGTGTCCCAATCCAGCAATTTTTCTTCCATGATAGATCGGTATTTCCAAGGCAGGAGTAAAATAAAATATACCATGGTTAAGTACCCGTATGGGAGCATGGGTGCGTTTTTATAGGCATCCAATTTCCAAAATGGGAGTGTCCCCTTCTCGTGATGTGCTGAGTGTCGGGTAAGATTATAGAGTATATAACTGCTAATCCGGTGATTGGAATTCCAGGAATGCTTGGGTTCTATAACTGTGCCGGGAATACGCACCAAGCCGTAATGCTCTAAATAATTTACCGTCTCTAATAGAATTTTTGCCCAAACCACCGACCCAAAATAAACGACTATACTTATAGAACCACCCAGTGAAATAAGGCCCGTTATAATTGCGGATCGAATATAAATCTGGATCATTTGATTTTGAAATGAAACTGTATTTATCCCTTTTTGAGCAAGTCTTTCCGACTCCCAATTCCAGGCATTTTTCAGTGTTCCAACTGTAGAACGAAAAATAAACGAGTAAACACCTTCACCGCGTCTGGCAGATTCAGGGTCATTGTAGGTTGCTACATTTTTATGATGTCCATGAACGTGCTCAATTCCAAATGCAGGGTCCCAAGTTATAGCTAAAAGCCAATTGCTTACTTTAAATCCAAGTGAATTTTTTTTTCTGTGAACCAATTCATGACCTACAACTGTACCTATTCCACCAATCAATAGTCCAGATGAAAGGATAATACCAACAAGATCCAAATTTGTATAAGAACGTTGCCAACTTAAAAATAATGTATCTGTGTATACTATTTTTGAAATGATTGATTGGCTATCATTCACTCCAAGAAGAGTAATATTAAACAGTTTAACAAATAATAAGGGTAGAATAAAGTATAGAATTGGATTCAATTTATGCTCAGCATTTTGGAATTGAACACGGTCATTTCCAAAAAGTGTATCGCCTATAATCACAAATGCAGAAAAGCTAAAAAAGAATAACCACACTGCTGATGGTCCTACCCATTCACAGAATAAAAGGCTCAAAAGGAATAGTGGAGCTAGGCAATATTTAATGGTCATCTTATTGTACCAAGTTCTAATAAATCAAAATGTACCAGATCACATAAAGCCAAGAGAAGAGTCCATGAATTAAAGCCCAGAATACAGATTGGTTTATATTGAAGGAAATAGCCATAGCTAATGCGGATCCAAAGGTAACTCCGGTCTTGACCATCTCTCCACTAGTGTAATGAAATGTTTGTATCATGCTTTTGTGGATATATTTAAACGATACGGAAGATCAAAATCGTCTTAATCTTTTTTTCATAATACGTGCATGATCAATCAGGTCTTGTACCATCTCTTCAGAAAGTGATTTTGAAAAAAATGTGCTGGATATTTGTTTAATGTCCCGTTGACTTTTTTCATAATTCGCCAATGCGGGAAGCTGGAGTGATAATTTGATATTCTCCCGCTCCCCTTCATTCCAATCTACTTCGAAGTCATCGAATAACCGTTGGACCAGAGTAATCTGATCTTTTTGGGTCATGCCTAATTTCTTTAGTGTCTCGAAAAATTCTCCCATAGAGTTTTGGAACCCTGTAAGATAACCAGATCGCGATAAATTACTCCAATGATCATTTTCCAGTTCTAAATCTTTTTTTATCGTACCAAGAATATGAAAAACTTGATTCATGCCCTTATGCTTGGGCGTTGGGTCATGACCGTGTTTTGGAGATCCAATTTCTGAATCATCCAACAATAACTCAATCCTGGCTAATTGATTTTTCACCAATTCTGAATGATAAACCTTCATTTTTTGGGTGACTGCCGTCCTGTCCTTTTTTGATAAAGTCATGAAATAGAGCGTATCCTTCAAAGTAGCAGCCACATCATCAATTATTTCTTCATTTTTCTTTTCATTTGAGTCCAAAAGAGATATTTGCAGATCACGATTATATTTTAAAAGAGGGCTGTCCTTGTGATTCAAAGACGATCGTAATTTTTCAAGGTTTTCCTTGAATGTTTTTTCGATGGCTTCCAAAACACCATCAGGATCATACTTATTTCGGAGTTGTTTTGTGGTCGGGATATTTCTCATATTGACCGGAATGTACCTTTAGATGTTTATGTGAAGCAACGAAGCAAAAGAAACTATTTCAGGAGTAAAATCTTTTGGGTTTTCATTTCTTTTCCATATCTGAGTTGTGCGAAATACATGCCCGAAGCGAATCCATCTGCTTGCCATTGAACCGCGTATGTCCCTGGGAGCATTGAACCATTCACCAGGATTTCCACCAATCTACCACGGATATCATAAATATGGAGAGTTGCAATTATTTTCGTTTCTACTTCAGGGATATCAAACCGAATTGTGGCAATAGGATTGAATGGATTGGGATAAGCAGGGTACAATGCCATCTTTGTAGGTAAAATGGGCCTATTCACATTCGTCGTTCCCTTATAGACAATAGTGTTATTCCCATCCACGAATTTGTAAAAGATTACAATATCCTGGATCTCATTTTTCATTTTCAGCAAGATTGTATCTTCGGCTACTTCTTCGGTTCGGGCAAATTCCAAAATTGAATATCCATTTTCCGGGTTTTGATTCGTAATAAATAGTTCACCGTTTTTATTTTCTCGATGCCCAAATTGAAAAGGACTCTCTCCAATCTCATAGGAAAACTGGATCTGACCGGCATGAACTTGTTTATCAAGGATAATCAAAAGGTCATTATCATTCTGGATCATTTCCAATGGACGCCCTACCATAACAGTATCTTGAATTATTTCTCCATAGGTTTGCTGATACCATGACCACATTCGTACAAACGCCATCCCATCTTCGATATTAAACTTACTATCCGGGAAAGATACAAAATGAGGTGCATCTCCTGTTACAGGGCCGAGTTCAAAATTGAAATCCTTATCTTTCCACTTATTAACCAATGTATCCAGATCAATAAAGGATAATGTAGAATCCAAATTATAATCACCTAACAGTGGTGTTACATACGTATAAGCAATATCGACTGTTGTAAGACCTGCTTGATCTTCTATATATGAAAAATAAACTGTGATGGAATCAAAACTTGTGAAAGGAGGCTGCAAGATAATTTCAATTGCAGAATCAGATCTTGTTGAATCAAAATTCACCGAGTCCGCAACTGTTGCAGTAACTGTGAATTCCAAAGAATCCACTTTTTCGTTAAAGGAATATGTAATAGGTGTGTTTCCCATCAGAACAATAAAAGAATCAATCGGAACAGATATAGTATCAATGCTGGGTGGTAATATATCGTAAAGGGGAATGGTATCGGTAATCGCCTGACCTGACATTTGATTCCCGGGTCCATCATAGATCTCAACACCATTTTCAACTGTCACAACCATCGTCTCGTCCCCACTCGGAGTTGAATTATATTCAAGATTCAACCGAATATCGGTTTCCCCACCGATGAGAAAATTACTGTCGGTTCTTGTTAAGCTAGTAATGATGACTGTATCAGTTAAACTGCCATTATTAAATAATTCTAATTGGATTGTATTATTACTAATCGCACCCGATTCCTGATCTGTTCCATAAATTTCTTCATCAAACATTATATCCAGATAGGAATTATCCAGCGCTAAAGCAGAAGAATCAACCGCTGGTGCTAAATAATCTTGAATGGTAAAAGATGCTCCAAAATTTATTTCGATTTCATTCCCATTCACGTCTGCTAATACTGCATTGAAAGCATAATAGATAACCGCTTCACTCGAATAAGTTTCAACCGGTTTTACAGTGAGGGTGGGAGGGCTTCCATCCATTGTGAGTGTAAAGGGAATATCTGTACCTAAACTGTCATCCAGTTTCAATGTAATAAATGCTGCCAAATCCGACTCCGTTGCTATTTCACCTGTTTGAGGGATATATAGGTCTTCGGAGAATACAAGGGTCAAGGAATCTCCCTGATTCACATCTGTTGCACCATCATCAATACTGTCATCACCCATAGGTGGTAGTTGATCGATAAGTTGTATTGAGTCCGAAACTTCCGATGTTGGCATCGGAATGCCTGAATAACTATAAATACTGTAAGGTGTTGTTGGAGAAATAAAAATCTTTTCTTGTCCTGATGGTAAATTATTAAAATCCATAAATAACCGGACACTATCTTCCCCGCCCAAAAGTGCATTATTCTCTAAATCAGTTATATTTGTTGGTGTCACTCCTGTAGCAGAGCCCCCATTGGAAAATAGAGAAATGGTAAATGCAGATAGATAAAGGGGTTGGGTCTGAATTGAATTTCCATACACTCCAACAGAAAAATATAAATCTACAAATTCATTACTATCCGCCAGTGAATGTGCTTCAATGTATGCTGATGGTAAAAGAGTGACAGGATCTGTTTGAACACTGGAAAGCATGGCATTCCCGAATTCATCAAAAATAGATACACTATTTACAGGAGAAAATACCAGCGTTTCAACACCACTAGCAGATCCACTCAATTCCAACTGGGCACGTATAGTTGCTTCACCACCTTCTAAAGCAGATCCATTCACTTTTGTTAATGATATAACAGATGCAAAATCACAATTTCCACCATTAACGGAATAGACATAATCAAGGTCAGAAATATCCAAAGCACCTGACGAATTGTCATTGGCATAGACACCTTCATTAAAGAAAATTGAGACATAAGAATTCACTGGAGATATAGCGGATGAATCGATCTCCGGCGGTAAATAATCACGCACAGTGAATGTTGCATTAAAATCATAATTATCTGGATTCTCATTTATATCCTGGAAGGTAGAAACAAAACGGAAATATATAGTAGACTCACTTTCATAACTAACCGCAGGATAAATGGATATGAAGGGTGGATTATTAACATACTCTAATAAAAATGGAATATCTTCCCCTAAATTATTATCATATTTTAATGTGATGAGAGGTGCTAAATCTCCAATAGTGACTTGATTTCCTGTAGCTGGAAAATAAATATTTTCATTAAATGAAATTGTAATTGTATCCAATTCAAAGACATTACTTTCACCGTTTTCTATATCATCAGACCCTACAGGAGGCTGTTCGTCAAATAGAGCAATAGGCCCATAGGTTTCCCCCGAAGGAATGGGTACACCCGATACACTATAAACACTAAAATCCGTAGTAGGTGAAAAAGTAATTGTCTCTACCCCTGAAGGCAATTCATTAAAAGACATGTGGATTCGAACAGAATCTTCTCCACCAACCAATGCAATATCTTCTAAGTCTGTGAGTGATGTCATTGTGACGGTTGTTGCTGTTCCACCATTTGATTCAATGGACGACTCAAATCCAGCCAGATACGCTGGTAAAGATTGATATGCATTGCCATAAATCCCAACAGTAAAACCTAGGTCTACATAAATATTACTATCTGCCAGATCTGTAGAAATCAATAACGCAGAAGCTAGAAGCGTTACATCATCAGAAACTTGATCGTTGTCCATTGAGTTGCCTGCTGCATCAAAGATAGATGAATTATCCACTGGCGAGAAGTTGATCGTCTCCACTCCGCTGGGAGCTGCACTTAAAGAAATAACTGCATGAATGGTGGTTTCTCCTCCTCCTAATCCATCTCCCGAACTATTGGTTAAACTTATTAAAGAAATGGATTCACAATTACCGCCATTGGCATTGAAGGCATAAGTCAAATCACCCACTTCAATGGCACCACTCCCCTCATCCGTGTTATACACTCCTTCATTGAATGTGATTGAAACATAATCATTTATGGGTGAAATTGCACTGGATTGAATTTGTGGTGCAGTTTCATCTGCCGTTAGAAAACGTAACGTATCGAATTGAAAACCATTCTCATTTTGATCTTCTATGGTTGCAAGCATGGATAGTTTTATTTCAGTGTATTCAGGTAATTGTCCATCAGGATTAATCACAAATTCAATTTGGTCCCCGGAGGTGATGGTAAAACTCAAATCTTCGCCTGAAACTGCTTCCTCCAAAATAAAACAATCTGAAGCATTGGAATTGGTGATATTTGATTCATCCAGGGAATTACGAATTTGTTCAGAAAAGTTTAAAGTAATGTTAGCTCCAGAAGAGACACCGGTTTCACCATTTGCCGGATCAGTAAATTCTATGGTTGGTGCCAGTTCATCCACAAGGTTGATGGTTATCCCGTCTATATCAAGTAACGGGACACCAACACTGTTAAAGATTGATGAAACTGAAGCTGGGCCAATCGTTAAAATTTCCCCACCGCTGGGCGTAATAGGGTATTCAAGGTTTAAGACAACTATTTCTTCTCCTCCTGTAAGAGTACCGCCACTCGATGATTCTAAAGATGCTAAATTGACTTGATTGGCATCGCCTCCGTTTGGATTGACATTTAAATTATAGTCACTGGTTTCTAACCCAATACCATTACCATTATACACATCCGCATAT
>CAZCHA010000025.1:0-19646 GCA_964498175.1 uncultured bacterium | reverse complement strand
AATGATTTAGAGTATACTATCTGGTTCATGTTGCTTTAAATGTTCTTTAATCTTTTGTTTACTATCGAGCCCTATAGCAAATACACTTCCACCCACTAGTATCAAACAAATTCCAGCTATAGTCAGGTTATAACTTTCCTTGGCATATAAATTCCCTGTACCAATCTCGGGATTTGGAATAGGTGCAAATGGCATATTAAATTGCTCCGTCAAGGGTTTAATATTGAGAATGTGGAGCCCCGGTATACTCTCTTTAATAAATTTAGCAAAGACGCCTTCTATACCCCCTGGGCGTCCGATATTAGTAATATCCGATCGATTAACCACTCCCGGCGGTAAGAATTTCAAATTAAAGCTGGTTCCAAGACTGGCGACCCCTCCGCCTACATTGATAATAGCTTTATAATTTTTCAGTGGCTGAAATGATTCGAATGTTTCAATTCTTTCTTCAATATTTTTTGCCAATTGACTTTTTTTAATCAGGTGTAGATTATGAAAAGCAATGTTATCCGTAATGATCTTTCTTCCAGCGGGTGACAATAAACGACCCATATCATTTCTCCCACCAATGGATGCAGCTATACTCCTTGCCTGGATCAATTCATGATCAAAAAGAATTAATTCCATGTCCAGCCAAGTAAAATCAATTTGATTTGCACCCCATTGAGATGCACCAATACTGGTAATAGTTACAGGATAAACTCCCAAGGCTTTACACGCTGTAAGAACTGCTATATTTGCACCTGGCATGGATCCTGTCATTAGTATGGCAACTGTATCTCCCCTTTGCAGATTGACCTGATGCATAAGGTCAACAATTACTGCAGAAAAATTGGGATCTAAAGTAGTAAGCTTTGCGTCCAGATCACCTTCATCTGTTGTGATTAGGCTAAAGGGACTGCCGATCAATCCTGTTTCATTGGGGTCATTTTCGATATCTATAAAAATACCCTGCTCCATCCTAGAATCTTTTAAAACAATCATGGATTTTTCCATTAATTCTGCTGCCATGACTTTGTTTTCATATGAAGGTGACACATCTGTGGTTTTCATATTGGTAGAAATAATAAAACACACCAGGGACAATGTAGCCAAACCAACCAAGGTTGAAGTTTTTTGGATGGCCGGGATAAATGGTTGTTTTTTATAGTTATTCAAAAAGTACCCCACCAAATATCAGCATAACAGCCAACTTTACCAAAACTGCTGTCAAGACCACTACAGACATGGTTCGGACAACACCCTGTCGATCCATCCAATTTGCTATAAGTCCCGGAATAATATTTCCAATAACAGCGACGGAACCAATTTCTTCAGGCATAAAAATAAAATTCCTGGAAATATACCCAAAAAAGAAACCCAGGATTAAAGCTAAAACTATTCGTCGTTTTCCATAGAGGAACATGACCTTTCCCATCCCCTGAATAATAGCCCAAACTAGGATTGCTACACCGAACGTGACCAAAACTTGGATTGGGTGGTGGAGATAGAGTGAAATATATCCAGGTACAATGATACCTCCAGCAGTAACGCCCAAAGTCTCTGAAAGAACCAAACTTAAAATAATGCCCAGGCCAATACTAATCTCAACCATAATGCCTGTATTTTGAAATTTGTGTTAATATTTCTTGTCCAGCACCAACTTGGTTTCCAATGGCATAAATCAAAGTATCATGAGGCAGACACACTAGCATTTCTACAGTGAATTCTATATCATCGTTTAATCCTATTGTTTGAATTTTAGTTGTAGGCGAATGATTGGCGAGCCTATCAAGCGTTGACTGTAATTTATCTCCTCGAATGATAAAATGATCTGGTCTGATCTCTTTCAAGGTGAGTTCAATCATTTGACGGGTTCGGACTGGACGATCATCCCTTGAATTAAAGAAGACACAGGTTCCTCCGTCACCAGGATAGCGGTCAATGACAAATTTCCAGATCTGGAGAGTAGAGACAGGATCATTGGCTGCCATTCCATTCACAAATTGGATCCGTTTCTCGCCATTATCTAAATTCCATGCAATTAATGCGCCTAAGTCCGGTTGAACCTTATGCATTCCCGCTAGTGCAATTTTTCTATCAACACCCGCTTTTTTACATACATCCAATGCTACTGCCACATTCGCAGGATGCTCCATATAGGAAAAATCGTCTAATTCTTCTTGAGAAATCAATGTTTCATCAGATTGAATGAATGCTGTACCATTTTGTTCAGCCACCCTCTGAAGGATATCCGACTTTTCATCTTCTCCTGTTATTAGTGTTCCATCAACTGGAATTGTATTGCACAAAGAATAAGCCACATCATTTTTAGTGGGACCCATTTCATCTAAATGATCAGGACGAACATTGGTAATAACTCCAATATGGGATTGGACCATCTGATGCTCTGCAATCCATTGATATTGTGGTTGCACTGCCATACACTCCATAACCACAGCATCTGGTTTTTCATCGGCGAAATAACTTAATAGACGAGTTTGTTCTCCAATAGATGGTAGCCTTAAACGATGAATAATCCTGTCTTTACCTTCGGAATCAATCACACGTGGTGCAGTGCCGGTTGTTTTGGCAAAAGTGCGAATTCCTGCTTCCCGAAGTCCAGCAGCTATGAGACGCGTTACACTTGATTTTCCCCGCGTTCCATTCACATGGATGCGGAGTGAGATTGCAGCCAAAGACCGCATATGAAATTGATACTCAAGAATACCGGCAATGCATAATGCCAGCGCCAATGAACCCAGTACAATTAGAGGTGTGATAGACATAATTATACAGAGATTTTTACCAGGCTTATGAGTTTGTGTATCCTAATACTATCCTGATTAATGCGACCATATCCATTACGTTCACCAATCCATCGCTATTGATATCACCAAAGAATGGATTAACATGATCCTCATAGCCCAGATTGTAATCCACTAACAATAGAATGTCATAAATATCAACTTTTTCGTCGTAATTCAGGTCGCCCTCCAGACGAATATTACTGCCTCTGGTTGTAAACAGCAGTGATGAACCATCACTCAACTCCATGGCAGCAGGATGATATAAATTATTAAATGTGTATTGAAGCCCTATTGTCATGGTGTGGTCTTCTGTACCTATGGTACAATAATTTCCATGATTCGTTGCCCCGGAGGTATATGATGTATTATTAAAATCCATGTATTGCATCATAAATTCTCCGTCACCGGTGGGTGTTATATAATAATCAGGATCCAATAAAATAAGCTGAAAAGTTTCTGTCGAATTATTTTGATACGTTCTCACCCTGGACCATTGAATATAAAATCTTTTTTCTTCTTCATCGTACCAAGTGTAAACCCTGCCCTGACTAGAGACTTTTAAATCATCCCAGAAAACAGCTATCATTTTTGATGGACCACCGGCACCAGGAATTTGATAATTTCGAAAAGACTGAAGGGTTGATTCACCCATGGCTACCCATCCATTTGAGCAGATACTTATCTGATCGTATTCTTGACCATAAAACTTAAATGTAAATGGTAAATTTACGGTTTCAACATCATCATTGTTATTTCCGCTATCATTTAAAGATGACAGGTGACTTCCAATACCACCATACCTATCATCAATTTCAATCCAGTTATATGTAGGTGCCAATGTATAGCCTATGTCACCACTATCGTAAATGTAATAACCGTGAGCATCCGGACCAACAGGGTCAGTGACGGTTGGTTCACCTATTTGAACCTCAACAATTGAATTGGATTCATATCCTTGAGCAGTTTCGACATTTAAAATAAAATGAACAACGGCACCTGGGAGAGTTTCCTCCAATACAAAAACTTCAAAATAATCACTCCCATTCATAGATGAGCCCTCGCTCATGACTGAAGACCAAGTCCCTGTATTGTCTAAAATTTCAATTAAAGGTGATGCGCACGTGATTGTTCCGGTAACAACAGAAGCATTCACGGATCCTGAATTATTCAGTTCAATTTTAAAATGAGAAGATTCTCCAGGTGATAAAATATCACTGGATGATCCGATGACGTCTACGCTAGTTGCAAACAAATTATTTCCCGATACACTCACGTCTAACATGCCCGATGAAGTTGAACCGCCATTGTTGCTAAAATATATAATTAGATCAAGATTTGCACCTTCTGGTAATCCTTCTGCTAGTGTGATAACATAAGGTATCGGTGCACTTACAGTATTTCCAGAAGTTATTGCACCATAGTTTACCGTAGCAGATTGAATTGTAACATATCCACTTTCACTGGCAATGACACCGTAAACATTTTCAGCATCTTCACTACCAAAATTGGTTGCACTAATAGAAATCTCCAAGGTTTCTCCACCATTAGCAATACCATTCCCATCTCCAACGGATTCACCAAAATTATCATCATCAATTGCAAGTGTTGATTCTGAAACATTCACAGATACACCTGGATCGTAAATCTGGAACGAACTTTGGTAGGGATAGTGGTTTTTCTTTGTCACTGTAACCAATGCAACACCAGTTTGTGATGATGGAATAGGTAGGCGAATAAAACCATTAGCATTGGTATATCCTGATTCAAAAATCTCATCATCCATTAGAATTGTTACCCAAGCTTCTTCCAAAGCACCGGACGCTTTTGCCACAGTAATATCTATATAATTAGTTCCTTTTGACAGTGCATAAGGATGATCCACTGTTATTTGCTCAGGATATGAACTCCACATAGATAAAGATGATTCACCCATGAGATTATTCCAATGTGAAAAAATGTGGCAGTAATTGCTTGGATTAGTGGGATAAGTTTTATAAAGCATCATTTTTCCATACATAAGAGCCGCACCGGCAGATTCAATACCTTCAACCAATGCGCCATAATAAAATCCCATATCAACGATATTATTGAACATAGTATGTGTCCCTAAGGTCGCTGTTCCAATACAAGCTACAGATCCTTTTGGATTTGAAGATGTACCGGCACGAATAAAAGATTCACTAAGTGCTTCTCCATTCCCAAACGACCCAGTTCCACACGTAATAACAGTTGCAACAGGAAGCATGAATCCATTACTGGTATTATTCACATTACTAGAAGAAAACCCACTTACACCCCAATACCCTCGGTAATTGAAAAAGGAGACACCTGCAGAGATTCCAGCCTGCATTTGGCTTGCCCAAGGAGAATTATAAATTGTATTCACTTCTTCAAATCCAGCAATATTTAGTAATTCATGAATATGTTCATTGGTAATTATACAAGAAATTCCAGATGATGATGGGTCACCAACCAGACAAGCTCTTTGAAACCAGTTTTCACCCAAATAGGGACTGGACTCATAATTTAAAGTTTTACCTATGATGGTTTGCAAATCGGAGCTGGTATCAAATGAAAGCCGTCCTAGAAAAAGGTCAGGAAATTGATCATTCCCTTCCAAGGTTGAATAAGGATGATCTCCATCACCATTATAGCTGCTCCACGAATCAGTCCATGTGGGAATATCATAGGGGCCTTCTGCATCACCAATAATGGTCACATGAACAGGAGGATTATCCCAGGTTTCATAGGCATTATCAATATAATTCTTCAAATTATTCCTATTGTTCACCACATTTGACGAATTAACATAGTTTACTTCGTAGCCAACCCGATGTTTCCAATCCATCAATTCTTCAACATAATTCATCATAGTTGTTGTGAGATTACTGGGAAGAACGTATAAAATGGCAGGTTGCTGGTATTCTATTTCATCTCGGTTCAGTGATGCATAATTCACTACAAGGGATTCATACAATGGTTCAAATGAACGGGATCTTTTGGCAGGTATAAATGGCACTTCAACTACCCCTTCTTCCACCAATTCTACTTCGACACTTTGGATAACTGTTAATTCTTCAGTAACCGGATTGTATTGGAAAGGAGTAACTGATACCTGAACCATGGTTAGACCACGCATTACAATGGGATCGGAGACAAGTGCAATGGTTTCCGGATAAAGAGCATTCCGTACATAGGAATCACCTTTTACAAGTTTTCCTGTACGGTTAGGTTCCCAACTTTCGAAGGGTAGAATATCAACATTTTGGATTATTTCTTTTTCTTGGATATTCACAACCACAGAAAAAGATTTACCGGGTTCTACAGCATAATAGGTGGACACAGTAGGCAAATATGGGTCACCAGGGTCACTCAAAGAACCAGCATTTTCCATATTCAGTTTAACATAACTTTTTCCATCCTGATCAACTTGCTGTAATTCGAATTCGGATATTTCATACTGAATTTTCATAGAAGAATTCAAAGAGCTTGAATGAAATCCATCAAGGGTTACAGGATTTGGATTTTCTGCAGCCAACACCAATGATACGGCCGCAATGAAAACAAGTTGAAAATGTAATTTTATCATAAGAGTCTCTAATTTATGATTAATAAGTGAAAGAATTCGGGGTAATAAAAACTACCTATGTAAACACCTATTCCAGCTACCGCTAAAAATGGCGCCATAGGTATAGCCCGATTCGTATCAAAATCTTTTACTAAGGAAATCAATATCCATGCTAATAAACTCAAAACAGATGCAGAAAACAATGTTATAGCCATTCTCATTGGGCCTAACCATGCACCGAGTACTATCCCAAGCTGAATATCGCCAAGTCCCATACCTTGCCGTTTTGTAATAATCCATAAAATTCCCATTATAATTAGGGGAATAACTGCACCAACAAAAATACCCCACAAAGCAGATGCCAAAAATACAGTATTAAATATCACTCCGGCTATGGATAAAACTATACCAACCAGGATAAATACAAGAGGTATCTGGAATGTCCTATAGTCTACTAATGCAATTCCAACAAGTATCGTATAGATTCCTGAGAATATTAGTGCTTCAATGATTCCTAAATGGGTAAATGCCCAGAGCGAACCAAAGATAGATGTAAGCTCAAGAAAAAAATTATTACTTTTTAGCTTAAAATCATCAATAGAAAGCCAATTGATGATACGCTTTGTTGTAAAACCTGTTGCTATACCTACAAAAATTGGTACTGAAATACTCATAAAATCATAATCCAGATTGTAATGCTGAACCCAAATGGAATACAGGAAGATAAGTCAGAACCACCATCAGGGCTATGACAGCGCCAACAAGGAGGATAAGCAGTGGCTCAATCAACGTGGTCATTCTATCCACAAGAGCATCAACCTGCTTTCGATAATAGTCAGCTGCTCTATCTAATAGATCGTCCAATTCACCAGTATCCTCTCCCGTTGCTGCTAGCTGTAATAAAATAGACGGGAACACTTCTGTACGTCTAAGTGCAGTAGAAATATTATATCCATCACGTATTAAATCAGATGCATCATCTATTGCTTTTTCATAGACTTTATTATCAACAACTTTTCGTAACAACGCTGTTGTCTCTAAAACGGGAACACCTGCACCAATAAGGATTCCAAATGTTTTACAAAATTTATTTAAAATAGATTGCTCCATTAATGATCCAAAAACAGGGAGCTTTAGTTTCATAGAGTCAAGTGCAAAACCACCTCTTCGTGTCTTGGATATAAGCCATATTATAGAAAAGCCTATAAATACAACAAAAGATAAAAATCCTATATTATTTCCAAACCAGTTGCTAAAGTCAATCATTTGTCTTGTCGCAGCAGGCAGCCCCGCGCCTAACTGTGCATATACCTCAGAAAATTTTGGTATTATAACTAACAACATGACCATCAGCATACAAATAAGAAAGATTATCATAAAAATAGGGTAGTTCATAGCAGATTTAACTTTTCGCCGCGTATCATCTAGATTTTCAAGGTAAGATGATAACTGCTCCAAGATCTCATTAAGATTACCGCTAACCTCTCCAGCCTTGACCATTGCAACAAAAAGAGTATTAAAGACGCCTGGGTGTCTGGAAAGAGACTCTGACATGTTTAGCCCCTTTCTTATATTATCACTAACAGAGTTTAGGATCTTTTGGAATTTTCTATGTTTCTCTTCCGCACCAAGGCTTTGTATTGCTCTCTCAAGGGTAAGACCTGCAGAGAACATTGTGGCTAACTGACGCGTAAAAAATACAATATTAGATAACGGTATACGATTCTTAGCTTTCTCAATTGATAATTGGATTTCATCTAGGAAAGGTCCAAGAAAGTCAAAGGTGTCATCCACTTCTTTCATAGAGATGACCAATTGCCCATTCGCAGATAATTTTTGAATCGCTGAGTCTAAAGAATCTGCACGGATTTCTCCCTCTTTTCGATTGCCTTCCATATTTTTTGTTAGATAGGTGTAAACTGCCATTATAATTCTTCTACAGTAGATCTTAATATTTCTTCCGGAGTAGTCGTACCATCTAGAACACGAGCTAAACCTGCTTCACGAAGAGTAACCATACCGTTATCTAATGCCGCCATGCGAATATCATCTTCATTTGCGTTTTCAAAAACTAGTTTTCTCAGCTCTCGTGCCATAGGTATCATTTCAAAAATAGCGAGCCTGCCCTTGTACCCAGTATTTCGGCATTCAGTACATCCTTTTCCGTGATACAATGCATCAGTCACACGATCTGGGTTAAGTCCAATCATTGCCAGTTCTTCCGGATTTGCAGAATATTCTTCTTTGCAATTACTACATATACGCCTAACTAAACGTTGCGCCATAACAAGGTTTAGACATGAGCCAACAAGAAACGGAGGAATACCAATATCTAAAAGACGTGTAATAGTACCCGGCGCATCATTTGCGTGAACTGTCGAGAATACCAAGTGACCCGTCAAAGAAAATTTAACAGCAATATCAGCGGTCTCTCCATCCCTGATCTCACCAATCAATAAAACGTCAGGGTCCTGTCTCAGGATCGATCGAAGAGTGGATCCGAAAGTCAGTCCAATATCTTCAAATACCTGTACCTGATTCACTCCATCTAACTGATATTCGACAGGATCTTCAACGGTCGTGATATTAGTTTTTTCATTCTTTATTTCTTTCAGAGCAGCGTACAAAGAAGTTGATTTACCTGAACCAGTCGGCCCAGATACAACAACCAAACCATAGGGCTGATTAATCACCTTTTTAAATACTCCTAGGCTCTGTTTTGGAAATCCTAGGGATGTCAGATTAAAATCAAAACCTATTTTATCAAGGAGTCTCATAACAATCTTTTCACCATAAACAGTAGGCAGGATGGAAACACGAATATCAATATCCTTACCAGGTGACTTAATAGAAAAACGCCCGTCTTGTGGAAGACGTTTTTCAGCTATATTTAGATTAGATAGAATCTTTATACGTGTTACCAAACCACTCAACGAAGATACAGGTGGAGTCATAATAACCTGCAAAACACCATCAATTCTAATTCGAACATATACCTGTTTTTCCATAGGCTCAATATGGATATCAGTGGCACGTTCTTTAATAGACTCCTGAAAAATCAAATTGACAAGCTTAACTATTGGTGCATCTTCCTTAGATGCCTTATCTGGTGATAAATCTATGGTCTCTTGGGACCCTTCATCCCCAGATACAACTGTGATACTGTCTATAGTTTCAGCAACTTCTGCTGATTTCTGTATTTCCCCATAAACCTTATCAAGTGACTTCTCCAGGAGAGTTGGACCCGAGACAAGAATATCAGGGATTAAGTTGGTTAGTCTTTTTATGGAATCTATGGCCACAACATCTTCAGGGTCTTCCATAGCGACTATAATAGTAGTCTCATTACTGTTCACTGCAAGAACACGATTCTCTCTTGCAAAATCTTCAGGAATCAAAGCGGCAACAGTAGAATCAGCTTCAAGAAGTATGAAATTATCAGCTTTTCTGTAACCTAATTGCTGGCTGTATGCAGTAGCAAAATCATCTTCTTCGATCATTCCCATTTCAATGAGGGTCACACCGATCTTATCGTTTGTCGTTTTTTGCTGGGCCAAGGCTTCATTTATTCCACCTTCTGTTGACTTACCATTGTATACTAAGATTTCACCAAGCTTGGAAAATTGCGGATTAAAATCTGGACTCATAGTATTGTATTCCGTTTTTCTTTTTTAATTAGCCTAATCACATTCTGCCGGTGAACGAACCAGTAAGATATCAAGTGGCTCGCTTGTTGTGATCTCTGGTATCAAAAGAGTGGCTGAAATACTAGCAGTGAAATCATCCCAGGTACAAATGCCTGTTTCATCATCTTCATTTGCTAGTGTACACAGAGCCTGATCAAACTCAACAATGATTCGTGCAAAACCATCTTCGTCGGTCTTGACAATGGGTTCACAACCGATCATGGAGTAGCCATCCCACTCACCATTTCCTTCACCTTCATCTGAAGTATTTGGAACACCATCAAGACCATAATCATTAAAAAACTCAGAGATTTCTTGATGATCCCATTCTCCATTTCCAGTAGTATCAAAACTATCATGGTTATCATTATAGGTCCCCCAATCTAGTGTTGATGGATCATCATCGAGCCCATAATCCCTCCAGGTAAAACATCCATCACCAGCACCAGCACCATTAACACCTTCATCAGCCCAATCTACACTTTCATACTGTACTTCATAGAAGTTATTAATGCCCGTACCATTGAACGCTATCGGCGCATCAACCACAGCATTCCCATAGTAATCAATCACGATCGCCGTGATCTGAACCAAGGCAGGGTTACCATTTAGAGTAAAGTCGTGGTATGTTGCACTCGCCATTAGGGAAACTTGACCTGGTAAGAAAAACATCGTAGCATCACCTTCATCTTCATTAATAAAGGTTACTACCGAATCTCCACCCGAGCCATATGTGAGGGCGCGTACACGACCAATATCACCAATTGCATCTGTTGAATAAACAATATTAGACCTCGCTACGCCTGATGTGGCTGTTCCACTTAAGATTCCTTCATTATTGGTAAAGCTCACACCTTCAACAAATGCATCAATAAGTGTATCAGGGAGCAATGGTTCTATAGACCAATAAACATATGTCGAATCTTCGACAGGATTATAATGAATGTCAGAGACAATAGCAGCACATTCTGTCTGGTAGAATCCTCCACCAATCGGTTCTGTTGCATTAGGGTCATACTCTGCTTCAATGTGATATGGTGCTCCAGATGCTATAATTACAGGAACATCTATACTTGTAAGATCAATTTCTCCATCCTGGTCACAATCACACGTAGCAACGATACGAACCGGGCCAGGATCCGTACCGCTATTGATTGATACTGATGCAACACCATTCACCGTGTAAATGGTTGCTGATGTTTGTCCAGGTGTTTCAAGATAAGCATCACCCAAAAGAGGCTCCATAGTAAAAACGACAGGTGTAGGTGTATTAATAAGTGTGCCATTATCATCATAAACTTCAGCCCTGATAAAAGTTGATTCAAGTCCACCACCATCCCTGACAACAATATTTCCTGGTATAGATGAAGGTATCTCCATAAACGCACAGGACTGGAAGGAAGGATCTTCAATGTAGACCTGAAGTGAATCCTGTATAAGTATACCATCAAAACCCGGATGAGAGAAAGTTGACATAATATCGGATACACCTACATCTTCTGGATTACCCAGATCTGTAAATGATACAGAGTCTACGCCAACAGAATCTGTAAAGCCTGTGGCAGCTATAAATCCCAATGATGCACTATAATTAATCTGAGCATTGCCCACGGGGTTTCCAAGTTTATTCAAAAGTCTGGATACGATCCAAGCCGTTGTTTCTCCACCATCCAGTGAGATCACATCTGTATCTGTTGTAACAAATAGATTATAAGGCCACACATCTGTAGATTCATATACGTTAAAATTTTCAGGAGCAGTGGTCTTGTCTCCAAAAGTTGCAACTACTGTTACTCCTTCATAATTAGGAGTGCCCGGATTATCTGTAATTGGCCTACCAGGATCATCAAACCGAGCAACGACCTGACCATCTGTATTTGATACTTCATTAGTATATGTAATGGTACCAACTGGGACATTATTCTCCGTTGCCAAGAATGTAATTGGGATACCTGATATGAAATTTCCAGATGTGTCTGTAACAGTCGCAATTAACCGAGTATGGGATATATCTCCTTCTATATCTTCACCTACAACAACCGTACTACCAACATTATCTAATCTAACAGGTAAAATCTGCAAAGATAAACCATTGTCAGTACCAATCGTAACATACGCAGTATCACTTACTGTAGCTGAAAAAGCAGGATGCTCAAAGGAACATGCTATACTTGCTAGACCAATATCTTCTTGACCTCCATTATCTTGGAAGGTCATGGTAACGGATCCAGTACTATCCGTGGTGCCTTCACTTTCTATATAACCTTTGTTTGAATTAAACAAAAGTATCACGTTATGCAGCGGTGTATTTGTCTTGTTAAATAACTGTGCTGTAATCTGGGCCGTTGTAACACCATTATCAAGTTTGATGTTGTCCACATCAGATGATACATTAATAGTATAGGGCCACACGTCTTCTTTTTCCTGATAAACATTGAACTCTACCTTGGCCGTAGGACTGGTACCATATGTCAAAGTGACAACCAGTCCTTCAAAATCCGGAGTGGTTGTGGCATCTACTTTCTGTTCAGATGAATTCGGTTTAAATACATTTACAACCTGACCATTCTCGTCTGTGATTACGTTTACACCATTTGAAAAATCGCCTCCCTGTCCATTATGGCTGAAACTGATTGTCTGGTCTTTAAAAGCCTGATCACTTTCATTTTTAAGAGTTGCAACAATTCTCATGGAAGAATAGCCCGAGACTACTTCCCCTACACGTTCTCCACCTTCGTCAGCAATGGCCTGTATCTCTGTGATCTCTATCGTTGAATTTGTACTACTCTGTGAATCGTCCGGTACACGATTATCACATGCCCAGTTAACAAGGCTAGAACAAATAAGGATACTAATGATTAAATACTTAAAATATTTCATGCTATTCTCCTTCCTTATTTGATATTTCATCATCAGTATTTTGGTCCACTCCATCACTCTTTGACATTTCACTAGATGATCCTTTAATTACGTAATCTTCATACTTGGCCATGGCATCTGATTTTGTGATCCCAGTATATGCGTCAACCACGATCTTGGGTGTTATCTGTATTATCAGATCTGTTTTTCTCTCAATTACACCGTTAGAAGTAAATAACAGCTTACCCACAAACGGCAGTTTATGAAGGAAAGGGAATTTGTAGCTTGTTAATTTTCTATCATTACTTAACAGTCCACCCACAACAATCGACTCACCATCTTTTACACGAATAGTTGTTGATGATGTTCTACTTTTGACCCTCGGTATATTTGCGTCTGGTCCAATAAACTCAAAAATTGTTGAAACCTCTGGATCAACTTTTACTGTTATATACCCATCTGTATTTACAGTTGGAAGTATATTTAGTTTTATACCTACTTCTTCCCTTTGGACCTGCACCTGACCTCCGACACCGCCAGAGCTCAAAATATAAGGAACAATATCCACTAGTTTAATACTTGCCTCACGACCGTTGATGGTTGTCAACCTTGAATCTGCAAGTACTTCAGCCTGATTATTTTTTTGAAGCATATTAAGTGTTATATCAAATGCAGTGAGCTGCCTACTAAAGTATTTAGGGAGGATACCTGTCTTATCCTTTTCGAAGAGATCACTAAGACGGTTAAAGGGCATCGTAGCAGGAATATCACCAAAAGTTTGATCTTCCGGGATCACTGAGCCACCTCCATCAGTTAGAGGGACACCATTCTCTGTCAGAATTGTTTTGTAGCTTGATATTTTAGACCAATCAATACCTAATTGTTCTTCAACATCCGCGGCTACTTCTATCAATCTAGTCTCAAGCATGATCTGTATCGCAGGAACATCAATACTCTCAACAACCCGAATGATCTCTGCTATTTTTTTAGGAGATGCATTAATAAGAAGTTTATTGCCCGGAATATCAACCTGTACTTGCTCAGAGATATCCTGTAAAAGACTTTTAACATCTTCAGCAGCAGCGTATTTCAAAGTAATCACATAAGAAGTAACACCCACTTCTTCTTTTAATTTTTTAGGGTCTGCAACAAGAAAAGAATTCCCCACCACTTCATAGCTAAGACCAACAGCACGAACAACAAGATTAATAGCTTGCTCAATCGGAACTTCATCCAGGTGAATAGAAACCTTATCTTGCTTATTGACGTTCGGATCAGTAACAATATTGTAGCCACTTTCCTTGGCAAGTATCGCAAGAATACTTGGTAAGAAAGCATCTTCAGCATGGATTGTTATAAGTGTTGCATCTTCTTCCGGATTACCATTTACTATGGATTGTCCAAGAATTGGCAAAATGAGTAAACCTATCAAAGTACATATCATTGCCTGTTTTTGTAATTTCATAATGTATTTATCCTTCATAAACTTTTTATCTGGGTTCAGTAATATTAATTATTCATTATTTTTTTAGTACTAGTTACATCTATACCTTCAATATCAGTATTATAACTGACCGACTCGTACCCCGGTGCAGGATATATCTTAAGACCGTTATCGGTCTTAATGATCACTCGAGTTCCATCGATCACATCAACTGTTCCAATATTGGGAATTGTATCACCAACAGTAATAGTATATGCGCTTCCTCGATAATCAATCTGCGCTTGGAAATGCTCATTTCTCTGGTAAACAAGGGCAACCCTTAATGCATTTCTATTTCTTTTTATTCTTCTTCCAGATCCATCTGCAAGGCCTAGGACATTCGTGAGCATCATGGGTGTATTTTCAATCTTAAACTGAAACTGGCTACGCTCTTCCAGTCGACTCTCAAGATAGGAAATTATATTTTCAAGTTCTTTATCTGTACCAAACTGAAGGTCAGTCGAACGCTTTTTGACACGATTATACTTTTTGTTCATTGGAAAGACACTAAAACTAGACGCTACCAGAGATATGATGGTGAACAGAACAAGAAGGTTCCATATTGTGACAGAGCGTTCACTCATGACGACACCTTTGATTTTGATTTCACTAGAGTAATGGTTGATAGGTTGACAACAAATTCCTGCTCCAATAGTTTCTCTTCTTCAGTATTTGCCTTGATCCTCTCTATCCCGTTCTTTACTTCAAACTCATCAACTGTTATCAGTCTAGGGGATCGCTCAACTTCAGAAAGAAACAAACCAAACTGCTCAAACGTACACTCTAAGGTTATAAGATACGGTGCCTTGAAATAAGTTATTTTATCAACACGCGGTTTTGGTTTGATGCCTAATAGTTTTATATCAAGATCATCAAGTATATCAGTCAAACTATTCAGAAAAGGTAGGTTTGCATCATCCGCAAGAGAATCGGCCTTTGAAAGAGCTAAGTTTTCTTGAAAAAGTGTAAAAACACGGTCAAGTTGGCTGGCTAATATCTGCGCACTAATCAGGTTCTCATTGAGCTCTTCCTGCTCTTCTTCAAGCAATCTTATTTCAAAAGGTTTTTCACCGATCAGTACCGAAGCACTAGCCCAGTAGGATATCGTTAACAAAACTAATGCTCCAAATAAAAATATATTTCTTTTTTCTGGCATATTAATTTTTAGGAAAAGGATTTTCGTTTGATTTTTTTAATGGCTGCTTCGATCTCAAATCGAACAATCTCCTGGCCACGAATATTTACCTTACTGTGACCAACATATTTTATTCTAGTAAAATTATTTGAGAATTCTTTATTCTTTCTGAGTGTCTGAACATATTCATCAATGATTTCAAAATCTTTACGATCTTCGAAGGTAAGAGCTATGCCTTTAATAATTAACTTTGATCTCTTAAAACGCAGACCCGTGATTGATATATCATCAGGTGTAAGTCGACCCATTTTTTCTAGATTTTGTGCCCAAAGGAACCTGTCATGTTCTAGATCTGCAAAAGACATAATATCGCCTTTTGATAGATTTTTTCCTTCTGACTGAAGCTTATCTATCTCTTCTTTTAGTCTACCGATCTCCAACTGCTTTTGGTCTATTATATCATTATATCCAAAACTCACTATCCAGACCTGAAAATTGATTCCAAGCATTAAAATCAGTAAAATGCTAAAAACAACCCACCGTACCTGCTCGCGCACCCTTTCCATACGAGTTTCTGCACTTTCAGCCTTATTTAGATTAATGACTATATATTGCTTTATCATGAAGACATTCCTCCCCGAATACCAAGCCCTAAAGCAGTTGTGAACTGACCAGGGTTTGTTACAGAGATATTTTCTGCCCCATCTACATTTTCAAAAGGATTCAATATAGCTGACTCAATATTTAGCTTACTGGTAATGAAATCCGTTAATCCCGGCGTTCCTGAAGCACCTCCAGATAGGAATATCTTAAGGAAAAAACTTTGCCCTGTTTGCTTTCCATAGAACCTTAGTGACCTTCGTAGATCTTCAACAAGATTATCATATACGGTCCTCTCGGCGATTCCAACAGCTTCTGTTGGGTCTGTGCTGGAATTACTGACTGTTGCAGATACACCATCTTTATAGAGTATATCCTGAGCAGCTATGTATCCTATTTCTTTTTTATCAGATAGTTCTTTTACAAAATGATGGCCTCCAATTGGAAGGTCTCGAGTGAAAAATTGCTGACCTTTTCCATAAACAACGAGGCTGGACGATACGGCTCCTATGTCCAACATAACAACCAGCCCATCATCTGGCATAGTCTTAATAAATGAGAATGCATTGCTCATGGCAATAGGATTGACATCAACCACTCCTGGCTTCAGACCACACTCTTTTACCAGTTCCATATGGCTTGTTAAAACACCTTTTGTGCAGGCGACAAGGCCAACATCTATCTTATCAACTTCACGCTGATTTGATCCTAATATTTGATAATCGATCACTGCATCTGTTCCATCCATGGGAATATGTTTACGAGCTTCAAATGTCATAGCAGACTCCAACTCATCTGAAGGCATCTCCATTGTAGTGATCTGTTTTATACTTGCGGATGAGCCACTGATACCCGTTACTAAACCCTTTACTTTCTTAGGGTTTATCCCCTGCTGTCTAAATAATTCTTTAACAGCCATGACCCAGTGTGCCTTATCAATTTTCTCAGGATCAAAGGCCATATTTGGTTCAGGTACAAGACGCGAACCGGCGTCCAAGACCTTAAAGCCATCTTTAGTTTTTTCTGTGGCAACCAGTTTCACATATTGCCTGCCAATATCAAGCCCTAGATACATTAGTTAACCTTAGTATTATTCAATTGAGTTTGCTTCGCCATAGGATGCCATCTTAAGAATCACTGTATTGTCACTGCTCTGAAGATCTGGGAAATATGGTGGCGGTTTTAACTGGAGATTCCAGTCATAATGGTAATCCTTATCATAGCCCAAACCTGGCGCTGGAACAGGGTATGGTCCAGGAGTATTCCTTTTCATGTAGCCTCTCTTAAATTGGACAACTGATCCATAGAGATGGACAGTTCCGCGGAAATCACTATTCCCTGTAAATACACCGCCAAAATTCGGTGGTGAGCTTGACTTTACACGATAATAGTTTCGATGTCCTCCGCGTCCATCAGCAATAACAGTTGTTATTCCAGTGCCTCCTGTATAGTATGTTGGATTATGATAATTCTGAAGGGTATTTTGCCAATAATGAGAAATAAAGCCGCCATTCATAGCAAGTATAGAAGCATTTATCACAATATCGCTCCCGTATTGCTGGTCACGTGCCCCATTTGGTCGTGTATTGGCAATAATGACGCTGCCACCTGCAATAAGCCCTAAGACATGGTTTGTGCCACCATCGATTGGGTGAACGACTTCACCACTGGCATAAGAGTCCGCATAAACAATATCATCAATAAGCCAGATATTTCCCCACACTCGGTCAATGATATCATTATCATCGTGCCGTCGATATTCTGTATAATCGTCGGTGACGATTGTGTAAAGCCCATCAACAGTTCCTCTCAGTAATACCTGGCCCCCTTTTATATAAATAACTTGTGGAGAATTTCCCTTTGAGAAGAATGTCCTGTTCATATAAACATAATCACTATTATAAATAACATCAGGACATGTGAAAATATCACATCCATTCCCGGAAATACCACCATAATTCCAATATTCAAAATCAAAGTGTTGTATTCGTCCCGCTTCACAAAAGTCTATACCATTATCAAGATGATCATGATAGAAATTATAAGAATTCCACTCCACATCTTCAGCAAGGCCTGTGGATGCACTGGTATTGATAAATTTTACCGGTTCGTCATCTAAAAATGGTTCATCAGATGAAGATAATGTTGGTGGATCAAAAAATATGCCCAGTGCAGGGGCAATTGTAATATTGTTCCCCGTCGCAATAAATTGTATCCACCTTGTACCTGTATCGTTTTGTATTCGAATCAAATCGCCTGAATTAACCAGATTCTGAAGTTCTTCAGTTATATTATTACCGGTAGCATCAATTCCACTTATAACCAAAAAAGGTGGATTATTATTAGAAGGATAAGAGTTATTATCAAAATCAAATTCATTATTATTACCTAAATGTAATCGCCCATCATCACGAAAATTTTCATCCCATCCTGTAGCTAAAGAATCATAAAAATAATCATACTCAGCAGGTGGACTACCGACCGGTGGAATATTGTACCACCACTGGGTTGCCCAATAACCACCGTTTACAAAATTGATCTCGGTCATGATAAGTGTATCTTTTTTTCCTGGCCTAAATAATTTATCATCTGCTTCAAAAACTCTGGTTGCACTTTGACGAGCAACTTCAGCCGAATTACTTGGGGGGAAAATAATGGTTGAAACTGTATCCAAAATGAGGTTGCCATCATCATCTTCAAAACTATCTTCACAATTTTGATAACCTTGAATTGCATTTCCATATTCATCTACAGCTTCAAAGGTGATATTGACCTCGCCACTAAAATCAGGACACCCATAATTACTCATGGTCAATTGACCATTTGTATGAACCTTTCCTTCTAAAACATCATTCGCACCAAAATTCACAACTCCTGTATTTCCGGGCCCAATCGGTTTTTCTTCATGAGTGAAATACATAAATTCTTCAAAACCCTGGGGAACCATAGTCGTATAGACCCTTCTCTCAATAGAGACATCTGTTCCACTTGGCGTTGTGTATTCTGCAACCCCAGTAGCATAAGCAATATATTCTTTTCTTGTTGAATTGATTTGCAACCTGGTGGAACAGGCAATATCTTTATATATACCTACAGGCTGATCATTCTCATCTTTTCCATAATCAACACCATTTTGAATTAATAAAGTATCAGACGTGATCTGAGGTAAAATGATAATACCTACATCATTTAAACCAGCTTCAGCTGCATAAAGAGCTCTCCACTCTGCATATCTATATTTTTCCATGGCAGACTGACTAAAGGAATTCTTTAAGTAAGCAACTGTAAATGACATACTGACTAGAGTAAATAACAACGCTAACGGAGCAATACTTCCTCGATTAAATTGTCTATGCATTATCTTCATCCATTGCATTTGTAACTTTTGTTTGTATGTAGGCGGTACCAAGAAAAACAGTTCTATGATATGTATGCTCTTCTATTATGTCTTGCGTAACCTCATCCATTACATCTGATTTCATTGCAAGATTAAGCGTTAAATGAATATAAGAATTTTTAAATACAG
>CAZCHA010000024.1:17216-20004 GCA_964498175.1 uncultured bacterium | reverse complement strand
AGTATTATTGGGCTAACATCCGCCTATTACATTTTAAGATATTTTCGTTAAAAATTGGGAGGTTTCATGTCAAATGTTGATGTAAACTATGCCATGTTCAATCTTGGAACTGGCGAACTCGTTCTCATCTTTTTGGTGATATTACTACTTTTTGGCGCCAAGCGATTGCCAGAACTGGCACGAGGTCTTGGTAAAGGAATCAATGAATTCAAGGATGCTGTTGAAACAAGCAAAAAAGAAATTATGGATGCTAAGGAAAGTGCAGAGGCACCCGTAGAGAATAAGGACGAGGACAAAGGTTAACGTATCCGGGGTGTGGTGTATTTACCACATTGCCAATTTTTCCGAAACATTTTTCTGGTTCAATCGTACTGAGATCAGATAAGAATTGGTCAAAACTAACTTATTTAATTAGATGGACTTTCAGCATCCCTGGTACCTCATTTTACTTCTAATCCTTCCCATAGCTATGGGCTGGTATCGTACGTCCGGACGAAATAAAGAAGGCACATTGCGAATCTCATCTTCCGCATTTATTTCTGAAGAATTCAAGACAATTGGTAATAGAAAGCACATGTTTCTACGAACGTTGTATTTATTGGTTCTTTTTTTGGTTATCTTGGGACTTGCCCGCCCAAGGTTAATCGATAATCTGCAAGAGACATCTGTCAGTGTCATCGATATGCTTTTGGTTTTAGACATCAGCTCTAGTATGTTGGCAGACGATTTTCTACCAAATAGATTAGAAGCAGTCAAAAAAACGGCTAGTAATTTTATTGAAAATCGGAAAAATGACAGAATCGGGATTCTTGTTTTTGCCGGTGAATCCTTTATTCAATGTCCACTTACCGTCGATAAGAAAGTACTACAATCTTTAATCAAAGAAATAACGGTTGCTACAAAAGAAAATGATGGTACTGCGATTGGCATGGCCATCGCAAATGGAACAAATCGACTCCGAAACAGTGATGTTGAGAGCCGAGTCATGATCTTGTTATCTGATGGGAGTAATAATGCTGGAGAGATTGATCCAAAAACTGCTGCAGAACTAGCTGCAGAATACGACATCAAAATTTATACTATTGGCGCTGGGACGAATCAATCCTACACAAGAATCCCCGGACGTGGGCTAATTCGAAATGAAATAGATGAAGAAACATTACAGCATATTGCCGATATTACAGGGGGAAAATTCTTTCGAGCCACGGATGTGGAAGCTTTAGCATCCATTTATGCAGAGATTGATCTTTTGGAACGTTCTGAGATCGAAGTAAAAGAATTCACACAATACAAAGAATTGTATGGCTGGTTTTTGATTCCTGCTTTTCTCATGGGGCTGGGAATGGAAACTACACGACGTTCTATTTTTAGGAGCAGGACCTGATGGCATTCCGTTTTAGTTGGGTATTAGCCTTTTTAGTAATTCAGGTTTTTTTCTGGATTATATGGCAATTGAAGGAGCGTAGGCGTGACTTGATATTTCCAAATGCATCTGAGAAAGTGAGAGCCGTTTCCAGATTAAACCTTGATAAAAATAGAATAATCTGGCGAAATCGTTTGATCCTGATTGGACTAGCGCTGTTGACACTGGCAGCGTCAGGTCCACAAATAGGAATGCGTGTCAGGCCAATTGAAAGAAAAGGCGTGGATTTAGTCATTGCTCTGGATACATCTACCAGTATGGATGCAGAAGATGTAACCCCATCCCGCCTCTCAAAGGCTAAATTTGAATTGGGAAGACTCATCCGAAAATTGAAAGGAGATCGTGTCGCCATCATTGTATTTGCTGGATCCAGCCATTTGTATCTACCACTCACTACAGATTATGAAGCTGCTTTACTATTTCTGAACGAAATTGATACAGATATGATTCCGACCCAGGGAACAGCCTTGAGTTCTGCCATGAATACAGCCATGAATGCATTCACGGAAGAAACCGATAAATATAAAGTAATGCTCCTGGTGACAGATGGGGAAGATCATGAAGGACAAGCGGTAGAATTGGCAACGCAAGCGGCTAAATCCGGACTGATGATCAATACAGTTGGTGTTGGGTCAGAAATGGGAAGTCTGATTCCATTGAAAGGAAAAGACAGCAATACAAACGAATATAAAAGAGATCGAGAAGGAAAACTCATTACATCCACTTTGAATGAACGAATCTTAATTGATATAGCTTCTGCGGGAAATGGGTCTTTTTTTTGGTTTGATAATAATCGAGACACCCACGAAGATATAGCCTTGGCGATTGAAACCATGGAAAAGAAAACTATCTCTACCCATGAATTTTCCGAGTATGAAGATAGATACCAGTCTTTCGGATTGCTGGCTTTTGGTTTTTTAGTTTGGGGATTTGTTATGCCCACCCGACCGAGAGGAAAGTCATGATTAGGTTATTAGCATTCCTTTTTTATTTGGGTGTCTTATTTGGCCAGGACAAGGGGAAGAAAGCCTACGAAGAAGGTCATTATGATGAAGCTCGTGTTTATTATGAACATGTTTTGAAAAACCGAAAAAAGGATGACGGGGCTCAATTTGGATTGGGTGTAACTGCGTATCAACAAAAGGATATGGAGACAGCAGCTCGTGCATTAAATAATGCTATGAATTCCGATGATAAATCATTGGCATCCAAAGCCATGTATAACTTAGGGAATATGTTCCGAGATCAACAAAAAATGGAAGAAAGTCTTGCATTATATCGAAAAGCAATAGAATTGGATCCAACAGATGAAGATGCAAAAGTGAATTATGAACTTCTAAAACAGGTTTTACAGCAACAGGAACA
>CAZCHA010000024.1:1486-17116 GCA_964498175.1 uncultured bacterium | reverse complement strand
TGAATTATGAACTTCTAAAACAGGTTTTACAGCAACAGGAACAACAGCAGCAGGACAAACAAAATCAGGAACAAAATCAGGAACAAAATCAGGAAAAACAGGATCAACAGAAACAACAGGAGGATCAACAAAAATCCCAATCAGAAAAGGAAAAAGAGAAAAAAGAGCAACAGAAATCCCAAGCAAAACAAGACGAGACACAAGACCAAAAAACTGATAAACAGATGCAGGCTGAGGCTATACTGAATGCCTTGAAAGATCAGGAAAAGATCAATCAGAAACGTCAGATCGCAAAATCCAAATCCCGGAAGTTGGAAAAGGATTGGTAATGAGAATACTTTTAATGATTCTGGCCTTATCTTTTTCATACAGTCAAACGGTACAAATTTCCGTTGACCGGAACCATTTGACAGAGGATGACTTGGTCACGTTATCCATAGAAGTGACGGAGAGCAAAGATTTTCCACAAGTAGATATTAATCAGGTAAGTAAAGATTTTGAAATCGCTAGCGGTCCTGGGCAACAAACCAATATACAATGGATTAATGGTAAAATGACCAGCACCAAAACTCTCACATGGACCCTTTCACCAAAACGAGGTGGAATGCTGGTCATTCCTGCTCTTTCAGGAACAGTTGATGGAAGATCTTTTCGTGGAAAGCCTATTCAGATCCAGGTAAAGAAAACTACGGATTCTTCTGACAATTCTGTTTTCATTGTAGCAGAGATTGATAAAGAAAAAGCGTATCTTGGAGAGCAAATAACGTTAACCTATAAATTGTATAAAAATGCCAATATTTCCATTGAGCCGTTTGAAATGCCGGATTTTCCCGGATTTTGGGTAGAAGATTTGTATACACCTAAACGAGTTCAATATCGGAATGTGACAATTCAGGGAGTGAAATACCAAGTGGCGAATCTTGGGCAAAAAGCATTGTTTCCAATCTCATCTGAAAAACATGTTATTCCACAATTGAAAGTAAAAGTCCTAATTGAATCAAAGAAAAAGAAACGTCGTCGTGATCCATTTTTCGATCCATTTTTTGACTCATTTTTTACGGAAACAAAAACGAAGGTATTGAGATCAAAAGAAAAGAAAATTTTTATTAAGTCTTTTCCTGAACCACGACCATTTGATTTCACAGGTGCTGTTGGTTCCTATAAAATATCCTCGCATACAGACCGGGATACTGCAAAAGTTAACGAAGGATTCACTTTTTCAATTTCGATGAAAGGAACTGGAAACTTAGGTCTATTTTCTATTCCTGATATAAAATTTCCCGCAGAACTAGAGGCATTTCAGCCTACAGATAAATTTGATAAAGACATGTTTCGGGATGATATTACTGGTACTCAATCATGGGAATATATTTTGATTCCAAGATCTGCTGGGAACCTAACCATCCCACGAGTTCAAATGTCCTATTTTGATCCAAAAGGTGGAAATTGGCAACGAACCCAAACTGATCCAATTGAGATTCCAATTTTACCCAGCGATGCAGCACGACCCAATGGTTCTGGGCTTACCAAACGGGAAGTGGAATTAATTGGTCAGGACATACGATTTATTCATACAGGACCAGTGAACTTCAGTTCATCAACGAAGGGGAGATCGAACACAGCAATTTACATTTATCTATGTTCCATACTGATCTTTGTTTCTCCCACCTTTATTTCGAAATTCACGGGTTATCGTTTATCAACTGAAGAAGGTAGAAAGGTTCGTGGTGCGCTTAGAACTGGATTGAAAGAAATGAAAAAAGGGAATGGAGATCCATTTGAAATGGCCAGTCGAGCATTTTACATTTACCTAGAGAATAAACTTATTTTATCCACTCACAATCTGGATCCTGCCAGTGTTGAAAATTATCTCGGTGACCAAATTTCCAGCGAATCACTGAGAGATATTTTAGATTTATTAAAAGTCTGTGATGCTGGTAAATATGCTCCCGGTGGAATGGAAAGAGAAGCCACCATTATAAGGGAGATGGCAACTGTGATGAAACAAATTGATCGGAACTTGGCATGAGACACATTTTATTTATCTTGATGTTTTTTGCCATTGGATTTGCGGATATATCCAACGATTTATTAATACAGGGGAACGATGCCATGATTTACGAAAAATATGAGGATGCAATCCAAACTTATGAATCTATTTTGGAATTGGGGCATGAACATGCTGATCTATACTATAATTTGGGGAATGCATATTACCGACTTCATTATATTGGTCAGGCTATCTGGGCCTATTCTAATGCATTAAAAATTTCACCTAGGGGTACAGATATTCATCATAATCTTTCGGTAGCAAAAGCGCGGCGAATTGATCGCATTGACATGCCGAAACCGTTTTTCCTATTACAAATATATCGAGACATCAAATCAAATTTAACCTTACAGGAATGGATAGTGTTCGGAAGTTTAGTATTGTTTTTTCAGGCATTATGGGTATTTGGGCTCCAGTTTGGGTGGATACGAGGCAGTATGAGCCAATCTATTTTAACGGGGCTCATTATGGTTACGCTGTGTATTCACGGAGTTGCTACGGATAAATATTTTCAGGATAATCGTACAAATACCGGTGTTGTGATTGCTAACGGTGTAGATGCATATTCGGGCCCGTTTTATGGTGAAAACACGTTACTATTCCGGATTAATGAAGGCAGCTTTGCAGATATCCATCAAACCCAGAAGGATTGGGTAGAAATTATTCTAATTGATGGAAAAAAAGGGTGGATTCCAACTGAATCAATTCGGGCATTAAAATGAGACCATTCCTTTTTTTATTACTCTTCACAGGATGTTTGTCAGCGCAGGATTCATTATTCTGGTTTGATATGAATTCTGTTCGAGACCCAGTACCTAAAACACCAAAAATTCTGGATAAGATATTTGGAACATCACAATTTGGTTTGTTGGATTCATTAAAAAATATTCGAATTACAACCCAAGAAGGATACCGATTGCAGATTTTCGAATCTTCTTCAGTGGAAGAGACAAACCGGACTCTACGAAAATTTGAGAGAAGTTTGAAAGATTCAATTTACATGGTTTTTGAAGCACCGCTTTATAAACTGAGGTTAGGTAACTTTGTAACAAAAAAAGAAGCGGAAAAACAAAAGGAAAATCTGAATAAAAAAGGATATAAGAATATTTGGATTGTTCGTAGCAGGATTGAGCAAAGCAGCAAAATTCAGAATAAATTATAATTTAATTTTTATTTAAAATAACTGTTTTTACCGAATCAAGTTGTAACAAAGCAATTCACTAATTGATATTTTAATCCAGTTGCCCTTTTTGCATTTTGTGATTGTTTAAAAATTCGCCTTTTATCTCCTTTGGAGCCATTTGCCAAGTTCTGTAATTTTCAAGTCTAAAACTTAGGATAATCATGGCAGGACATAGTAAGTGGGCCAACATCAAACACCGAAAAGGTGCTCAAGACGCCAAGCGCGGAAAAATATTCACTAAGATCATTAAAGAAATCACTGTGGCAGCTCGATTGGGAGGCGGTGATGTTGATGCAAACCCACGGTTGCGAAAAGCAGTCTCAAACGGAAAATCCAATAATCTTCCTATAGATAATATAACACGTGCCATAAAAAAAGGGACAGGTGAACTGGAAGGTGTTTCATATGAAGAAGTGACTTACGAAGGGTATGGTCCCGGTGGTGTGGCCATCATGATGGATATTATTACGGATAACAAGAACCGAACTGTGGCAGAAATTCGACACTTACTTTCAAAATATGGAGGAAATTTGGGTGAGAATGGGAGTGTCGCATGGGTTTTTGATAAAAAAGGCCAAATTATTATTAATAGTAATTCCGGGGACGAGAATGTGATTTTAGACGCAGCTCTCGAAGCAGGTGCTGATGATTTTGAAACTGATGATGATTTTTTTACAATCACAACGGATCCAGTTTATCTTATGGATGTGAGAGACACCTTAGAAAATTCTGGATACGAGATCAGATCAGCGGAGGTAGAAATGGTGCCGAAAACACTGCAAAAATTAGAAGGGAAAGAAGCTCAGTCTGCTCTTAAACTCATGGATGCTTTAGAAGATAATGACGACATCAGTAAACTCTTTTCCAATTTTGATGTGGATGAAGAAACGCTTCTCCAGGATTGATTCATGCGTGTTTTAGGTGTGGATCCGGGGTTAGGCATTACAGGATTTAGTATTATGGATACAAAACGGAATCAAACAAATCTTTCCGCCTATGGCACAATAAAGCCCAAGCCCAAAGATAGTTTACCAAAAAGATTGAATTATTTATTTGAAGAAATGAACAAAATACTGGATCAATTTTCTCCTGATGTGATGGCCATAGAAGATGCATTTTACAGCAAAAATATTAAATCAGCTATGACCCTAGGACAGGCCCGCGGTTCTTTGATTTTAGCTGCTGCCCAGGCAGATATTTCCGTCCATGAATTTGCACCCAGAAAAGTAAAAATGTCAGTCTGTGGTAATGGTGCAGCATCCAAGGAACAAGTGTCCTATATGGTCACCCAAATTTTAAAATTAAAAGATCCTCCAAAACCGCTGGATGTGTCAGATGCCATGGCAGTGGGACTTTGCTATATCAACCAAGCTAAATTCGTATGATTGATCAATTAAAAGGAATTGTAGAACAAAAAACACTCACCTATGCAGTACTATTTGTGAACGGTGTGGGCTATAAATTAACTATGTCCATCAATGGATTGGAATCACTTCCATCAAAAGGAAAAGCAGCACATATATTGACGTATCTCCATGTTAGAGAAGATATATTAAATTTATATGGTTTTGCAGATGAAAAAGAACGAAATGTATTTCAGTTATTAATTTCAATCAGTGGAATTGGGCCCAAACTGGCATTGACGATACTGTCCGGTATTGAACCATCCAGATTGAAAGACCGTGTTATTGCGGGTGATGTGGTTGCATTGACATCTGTTCCTGGTGTTGGAGCCAAAACGGCCAAACGAATTATTGTAGAACTGAAAGAAAAATTCATGAAAACGAGTGATGATTCACTGGGTTTTGAAGAGGGAGGAGAGTCTGTATCACAATTATTTAAAGATGTGGTGAATGCTCTCATTTCATTGGGATATAAACCTAACCATGCGAAAAAAGCATGCACAAATTTGGAGAAAAATGGCGAATTATCTGGAGAACTGGAATCTGTCATTAAAAAAGCACTCAAACAACTTATGTCTTAAGCAATTGCTACAAAAGTAACAGACATGAAGAATACTTAATTTTTCACTTTGTGTCTTCGTAGTTAGTTGGCAAAATACTTAAAAAATATATTTTAGATTGAAAGATTATTATGCAGGAGAAAAACACACCCTTATTAGATCGACACATCGCATTGGGTGGGAATATGGTCAGTTTTGGTGGCTATTTGCTTCCAACACATTATTCAGGCATTAATCTGGAACATTTGGCTGTTCGATCAAAAGCCGGATTATTTGATGTGAGCCATATGGGAGAATTCATTATTTCCGGTTCTGATGCTGAATCATTCCTGCAAAAAGTAACTGTGAATGATGTGGCTTCTCTTTCAGTTGGACAAGCGCAATATTCTGCTATGTGTTATGCAAATGGTGGAATTATTGATGACATTCTAGTTTATAAAAAGAAAAATAACTTTATGCTGGTAGTAAACGCTGCCAATAATGAAAAAGATCTCGATTGGCTGAACTCGCATGCTCAGGGAGATATAAGAATTGAAAATATGAGTGATAGTATTGGCCTCGTTGCAATACAAGGCCCTAGATCTCGGAATATTCTTCAAACATTGACAGATTCCAACTTAACCAATATCCAATTTTATCATTTTGTAGAAGGTCGTTTGAATGGAAAGAAAGCCATTATTTCGCGGACCGGATATACTGGTGAACTTGGATTTGAAATATATGCTAATTCGGATGATATCGGTGAAATTTGGGATGCTATCATGAAAGCAGGACAAGATAAAGGATTGGAACCTGCTGGATTGGGGTGTCGGGACACACTTAGAATGGAAATGAAGTTTGCATTGTATGGAAATGATATTGATGAAACAACGAATCCCATTGAAGCAGGATTGGGGTGGATTACTAGATTAGGCAAAACCGATTTCATGGGTAAAAATGCGCTACTGGAAGCAAAACCAAATGTAACACGACGATTGGTCTGCCTGGAAATGACGGAACGTGCTATACCACGCCAAGGTTGCACCATTTTGATAAATGATGAAATTGTGGGAACAATTACTAGTGGGACCATGAGTCCTTCACTTGAAACTGGGATTGGTATCGGGTATGTAAATAGGCCATTCGATAAATCCGGAACAGAATTGTTTGTTGATATTCGTGGTAGAATGAAATCAGCAGTTGTGGTTAAACCGCCATTTTATAAGAATGGATCTTTGATGGATTAAAGTACCACGACTATCTTTGCTCGTGGATTCATAAATTTAGGTCACCTAATCGTAATGGTAAAACAGTTAACCCTCACTATCATCGGTCCCACAGCCAGTGGAAAAACATCCTTAACCATTGAGTTGGCAAAGCGTACCAACGGTGAGATCATAGGCTTGGACTCCCGGCAGATCTACGAAGGAATGCCCATTGGTACCGCACAACCCACAGATGATGAGATGGAGGGAATTCCCCATCATTTATTTGGATTCAGGAATCCAGCTAAACCCATCTCTTCTGGTGAATATGCCAAAATGGTGAAAGAGAAGGTTGTTGAGATTCGTGGTTTTGGTAAAACCCCTATTATTTGTGGCGGTGCCGGGCTTTACTACCGTGCATTGAAAACAGGTATCTTTGAAGGTAGTGTTTCGGATTTACCAACCCGTAATCGTTTAGACCAGGCTTACGAAAATGACCCAGTAGCACTTTTGGATTTGCTGAGATCCATTGATCCTGAATATGCAGAAATTGTTCATATAAACAACAAGAAACGACTCATGCGTGCTTTAGAGATCTATGAAACTACAGGGAAGACGCCGACGGAGCATTTTAAAGATCAAAAGAAACATCCGGTTGAAACAATGAATCTTTTTACCATTTTATTGAATTGGGACAGAAAAATAATTATCCAACGGATTGAACAGAGAACTGATGAAATGTTGGAAAATGGATGGGTAGAAGAGGTACAAGAATTATTAATAAAACAATCTGAGTCCAAAAAGGTTTATCCTGCGTTGAATTCTATTGGGTATCGGCAGATCCAGTCTTATTTAAATAATGAAATGACTTATGATAAAATGAGAGACGATATTGTCATCCGTACTCGCCAATTCGCCCGACGACAGGTCCAATGGTTTAAAAAAGAAAAAATTGATTTAATTGTTGAAATGGATCATCTGAAGCAGGAGACAACTCCCGATGTTATTTTTGATCTAATTTCTGGAAATTAATACAGCCTTCATCGGTTTAGATGGACCTGATCTGACCAAGTTTTATCCATCACTAGACTGATAATTTATAATTGATTTAAACGTTCTTAATCATCACACGCTGTTGTAAATTCGTGGGCTACACAACCCTTTAAATTGGTCCAGAGAGGCCGATAAGGGCAGGGTAAGACCTCCGCGCGAGTTATTAAAACCTCTGTCCGGAGGTTTTTTTTTGGAAAAAATGGAGATTGAATGAGTAACAAAATTTTAATGGATTCAGATTCAATCGGTCGTTCAATCACCCGGTTGAGTTATGAAATCCTTGAGAAAAACTCTAACTCCCAGGATATTGTATTAATTGGGATACATAATCGTGGCGTTCCATTGGCTGCACGAATTCAAAACAAGATTTGTGATATTAGTGGTGTTTCCTTAAACCAGGGATCGTTGGATATCACATTTCATAGAGATGATTATAGAGAGCGATTGGTGATTCCTCAAGTAAAAGGGACCGATATCCCCTTTTCATTAGATGGAAAAACCGTCATTTTAGTCGATGATGTGCTTTATACCGGGAGAACGATACGAGCTGCCATGGATGAATTAAATTCTTTTGGGCGTGCTGCCAAAGTTCAATTGGCAGTACTCGTTGACAGGGGACACCGTGAATTGCCAATCAAGGCAGATTATGTTGGTAAAAACATCCCAACCCATGAAGGGGAACACGTAAATGTGACTTTAACTGAAACGGATGAGGTAGACAGTGTCTACTTGATAAGGAGTGCGGGATAATGCTGAAACAAAGACATTTACTCGGACTGGCAGGATATCCCAGCGAAGATATTCAAACCATTATTGATACTGGATTCAAATTCCGTGAAGTTCTAGATCGGCCAATTAAAAAAGTGCCGTCGCTTCAAGGTGTAACAATTGTAAACCTGTTTTTTGAAAATTCCACTCGAACACGAATTAGTTTTGAATTAGCCCAAAAACGTTTGAGTGCTGATACGGTGAATTTTTCCGCATCTTCCAGTAGTTTGAAAAAGGGAGAGAGTTTTAAAGATACAGCACAAAATATTGAAGCTATGAAGATCGATGCCGTGGTCATGCGCCATCCAACTCCGGGAGCACCAAAACACTTAACAGAATTTATTGATGCAGTCATTATCAATGCGGGAGATGGAACCCACGAACATCCGACACAAGCCATCCTTGATATGATGAGTCTTCATGAAAAATTTGGGAAACTAAAAGGGCTCAAAGTTGGAATTATAGGTGATATTTCCCATAGTCGTGTGGCACTAAGTAATATTCATGGGCTTCTTATAATGGGAGCTGATGTTACATTGTGTGGTCCACCGAACCTTATACCACCTTTTATAAAGGATTTGGGGGTAAATATTAATTATAATGTGGACGAAGTCATTGAATGGGCGGATGCACTCAATATACTTCGGATCCAAAGAGAAAGAATGGGATTGGGACTTGTCCCATCTGTTCGGGAGTATCGAGCTATGTTTGGGATTACTCAGGAAAGGCTAGAGTCGCATCAAAAAGAGATAGTTATCATGCACCCGGGTCCTATGAATCGTGGCGTTGAAATTGATGGGACGGTCGCTGATGGAGATCAGGCCATCATTTTGGATCAAGTATTAAACGGAGTCGCTTCACGAATGGCGATCCTGTTCCTGCTTTGCGGCGGAAAATCCAGCGAGGAGGATGAATCATGAAAATTGAAAAGATGGCCAAAAACCTTATCCTGAAGAATGGAACAATAATAGATCCTTTTCATGGAAAAACTATTTCTGGGGATATATGGTTAAAAGACGGAAAGATCGCCGGTGTTGGAAAGGTAGATGCACCGAAGGATTCACTCACAATCGATTGCAGTGGAAAAGTAATTACACACGGATTTTGTGATATTCATGTTCATTTTCGTGAACCGGGAAGAGAAGATAAAGAAACACTAATAACAGGATCACATTCTGCTATGGCTGGTGGTTTTACACGTGTTTGTGTTATGCCCAATACAAATCCACCCTTGGATACTCCGGAATCCATCAATTTTATCAGGGAGAAAGCAGAAGAGTGTCCAATTTATATTCATCCAATTGGTGCCGTCACAAAATCACAAAACGGCAATGATCTTACAGAAATGGGGCTCATGCATAATGAAGGAGCAGTGGCCTTTAGTGATGATGGTCTACCCATCCAGAATGGTGCCATGATGCGAATAGCGTTAGAATATGCAACAATGATAGATGTACCGGTCATTAATCATGCGGAAGATGAATGCCTTAGAGCAGAAGGCTTAATGCATGAAGGGATAATCTCAACTCAATTGGGACTCTCTGGGAATCCAGATCTGGCAGAATCTGCTATGGTTTATCGTGATCTGGAACTTGCTGAATTTACTGGGGCTAGATTGCATATTCCCCATGTGAGCTCAATGAAAGCAGTTCAACATATCCGTGAGATGAAATCAAAAAATGAAAAAGTCACGGCAGAAGTGACGCCACATCACTTATTCTTTAATGATCAAGCACTTACATTTTATAATACCAATCTAAAGGTTGCACCGCCCATACGAACAGAAAGTGATCGTAAAGCATTAATTGATGCAGTGAAAGACGGAACTATTGATTGTATTGCAACAGACCATGCACCTCACACGATTGAAGATAAAGAAACGACTTTTGATCTGGCCTCTTTTGGTATGATCGGGCTCGAATCCTGTTTTGGTGCAGTAAATAAGGTTCTCGTACATGATGAAGGGCTTAAACTGGGAATTGTACTAAAATTATTAACATCAAATCCTAGGGCTATAATGGGATTTGAGCAGGACTTATTTTCAGAAGGGACGGATGCAGAAATTACCATTATAGATCCGGATGTGGAATGGACCTTCGAAAAGGTACATATACAATCTCGATCAATTAATTCTCCTTATTATGGGGAGATATTAAAAGGGAAGGTTGAGTTCACAATTTCACGCGGGCTAATCACCACCCAATTATCTTAAGTTTTTTATAGATTATTTATTGACCAAGGCAGTAAATATTGTCTAATTTTACGGGCTTTATCCGAAGTGAAAATGAAAACAATATCAATAAAACAATCAGAAATCGAAAAAAATTGGTGGATCGCTGACGCCGAAGGACAAACCCTTGGCCGATTCGCATCAAATATTGCCCAAATCCTTCGTGGAAAACACAAAGTGAATTTTACACCGCATATGGATATGGGCGACTGCGTCGTGGTTGTGAATGCAGAAAAGATCCAGGTGACTGGATCCAAAGAAACTGATAAAACCTATTTCCGCCATTCCGGTTTTCCGGGAGGTGGTAAGGAAACATCTCTTGCAGAATTGCGCCGAAAACATCCGGAAAGAATTGTAGAAAATGCGATCAAAGGAATGTTACCACACAATCGCTTGGGAAGAAGCATTTTATCTCATTTGAAAGTGTATGTTGGTTCAGATCACCCACACGCAGCTCAACAACCACAAACATTAGAAATATAAAATTATGTCAGAAGCTACTTATTACGGAACTGGCCGCAGGAAGAGATCAATTGCTCGAGTTTTTATATCTCCTGGAAAAGGAGATATCCAAGTGAATGGTCAACCTTTTAGGGATTATCTGTGCCGGGAATCTTTAGCGACGGTTGTTATGCAGCCCCTCGTAGCATTAGAAAACGAAAAAGCCTTTAACATTAATGTTAATGTAAATGGAGGTGGACTAACCGGTCAAGCGGGAGCTATTCGTCTGGGAATATCACGTGCGCTTTTAGGGGTGAATGATGATTATCGTCCCATCTTAAAAGAGAAAGGATTTCTAACCCGTGATGCACGGAAAGTTGAGAGGAAGAAACCCGGTCAGCCTGGAGCCCGTAAAAACTTTCAATTCTCTAAACGGTAATTATTATCTATGCCTGAAGTCAAATTTGAAGATCTTCTGGGTACCGGTGCTCATTTTGGGCACGTAACCCGGAAATGGAATCCTAATTTTAAACCTTATATTCTTCTAGAGAAGAATGGGGTTCATATTATAAACCTTGAATCCACGATTGAATCATTAAATAAAGCGTCTTCTTTTGTAAAGGAAATCATAAGTAAAAATGGTGAGATCCTTTTCGTAGGTACTAAAAAACAAGCTCAGGACATTGTCCAGCAGGAAGCGGACAAATGCAGCATGTTTTATATTGTAGAACGATGGCTGGGTGGAACATTAACTAATTTTTCTACCATTAAGAAAAGCATAAAACGATTGAAAATGCTGGAAAAAGAAGGGTCAAACCTTTACGAGAACCTTACGAAAAAAGAAACTCAAATGCTCAACCGTGAGCGAGTAAAATTAGCAGATCAACACCGCGGTATTAAAGATATGCGACGTTTACCAGATGCAGTTATAGTGGTAGATGCCCAATATGAAGACACTGCTATTCGTGAAGCTAAGAGGTTGTATATTCCTGTAATTGCAATCGTAGATTCAAACACAGATCCGACTAAAGTGGATTACCCTATTCCGGCCAATGATGATTCAATCCGGACAATTCAATTAATCATTGCAGCCCTAGCAGATGCTATCAATGAAGCACGTGGTACTGCTGCTGAAAAAAATAAGAAAAAATCTGATAAAAAAATGGAAACAGGTGTGAGTGAACAATCTGTACCAGAAAATGAATTGAAGGTAGAATCTGTACCTGAAGAAGTTGCAGTGGAAGAGGTTGTGGAAGTTACTGCTGAAAATTCTGAAGAAACTTCAGAGCCAGCGGAAACGCCTGAAGTTCAGGAAAGTGAAGATACTTCCAAAGAATCAACTCAAGAGCGTGAATAATTAATTATGAGTATTGATGCAAAACTAGTAAAGACACTTCGTGATAAAACTGGTGCGGGAATGATGGATTGTAAAAGAGCTTTGGTAGAAACTTCGGGTGACTTAGATAAGGCAGTTGATTACCTTAGAAAATCTGGCATCGCAAAGGCAGAAAAGAAAGGTGTGAGAGAAACAAAGGAGGGGCTGGTTTATTCATATATCCATGCTGGTGGACGCTTGGGTGTATTGGTTGAGCTAAATTGTGAAACTGACTTTGTTGCAAATACAGAGGGATTTATTGAATTAGCCCACAATCTTTCCATGCAGATAGCCGCCACTAATCCTGTTTCACTTGATCGTGATTCAATCGATGAAGCAATTGTTGTCCGTGAAAAAAATATTTTCATGGAACAGGCTAAATCTCAAGGAAAACCAGATAATATAATAGAAAAAATGGTGGAAGGTCGAATCAATAAATTCTATCAGGAATCTTGCCTGATGGATCAAACATATATCAAGGATCCGGATAAAAAAGTCCATGACTTGATTACGGAAACCATTTCAACATTAGGTGAAAATATAAGCATCAACCGTTACATTCGGTTTGCCATTGGCGAATCAAATCCTTCAAATAACGGTCAAGTTTAACTCCATCCATGGCTGAACCGCTGTATCGCCGTGTTCTTCTCAAACTATCAGGAGAAGTATTGGCAGGTGAACAGGATTTTGGCATTGATCCCGTAAAAGCAAACTACCTCGCAGAAGAGGTACAATCCATTCGGGAATTAGGTATTGAAGTTGGGCTTATTATTGGTGCTGGTAATATATTTCGCGGGATGCAGGCAGCCAGTAAAGGAATGGACCGCGTTACAGGTGATTATCTTGGAATGCTGGCAACTATCATGAATGCCATTTCCGTCCAGGATGCCTTAGAGAAGATCGGGTGTGAAACTCGAACCTTGTCTGCCATTAGTGTTTCTCAGATAGCTGAACCTTATATCCGCCGTCGTGCTATTCGCCATCTTGAAAAAGGGCGTGTTGTCATTATAGCAGGTGGTACTGGAAATCCATTTTTTACTACAGACTCTGCTGCTGCTTTAAGGGCAGTTGAACTGAATGCAGAAGTGGTATTGAAGGGGACTAAAGTCGATGGTATTTATGACAAGGATCCCATGATCAACGAAGATGCAGTGAAATTTGAAACTGTTTCGTTTTCTAGAGTTTTAAACGATAATTTGCAGGTCATGGACATGACTGCCATTACCCTATGTAAAGAGAATAATTTGCCAATACGAGTATTTAACATCAATCATACCGGGGACTTGAATGCTTTGGTTCTTGGCGGTAAAATTGGTACACTAGTTTCAGAGTAAAACATGATTGATGATATTTTAGCTGATGTAAAACATCGTATGGATCAAGCTGTAATCCATTGCCAAGGTGAATTAAATAAAGTTCGTACCGGCCGAGCTAACCCGGAAATGTTTAATTCGCTCACTGTGGATTATTATGGTTCAATGACTCCCTTGAACCAGGTATCAACCATTTCGGTACCTGAGCCAAGGCTCATTACACTTACACCTTATGAAAAAACATTAATTCCTGTTATTGAAAAAGCAATCATGGATTCAAATATGGGATTTACACCTGGGAATAACGGGAATTCAGTTTTGATACCAATCCCACCCTTAAGTGAAGAACGCCGGCAGGAATTGAATAAATTTATCCATCAATTGGTTGAAGAGGGTCGAATTGCAGTAAGAAATGTGAGACGTGATGGAATCCATCATTTACAGGATTATGGGAAGGAAGAACACGTATCAGAAGACATTATTAAAGATAACGAAGGTGAAATTCAAAAATTGACTGATGATCATATTAATAGATTAAATGTACTTCAGAATGACAAAGAGAAAGAAATTTTAGAAGTTTGAATTTTATTTAATAACCATATAATATTTATCAAAAAAGCCTTCAGGCAGTTAGCAAGAAGGCTTTTTTGATAAATTCATATATCGTTCAACTTATCGAACGAATAATTTAGTCACATTTAGACCACCCACATTCTCGACATGTAAGGCATCCACCTTCATTTACTACACTATGATTGTGACATTTTGTACAGATTATGAGTTCGTTTTCTTCTTGATGATCTTGTGCTAATGTGATTAATGGTTTTTCCAGAGGTTGTTCTGATTGCCCTTTTTGATTCATCTGTTCACGTTCTTTTAAGTAATCGTCTAGAGCTTTTCCAATGGCATCTGGTGTAGACAGGATCAATCTGCCATCTTCCCAAGTTGGATTTGGCCCGGAAATTCCTTTTAATTGCCGAACGATGGCATGAGGATCCAAACCAGATCGAAGTGACAATGAGATCAAACGGCTAATAGCTTCAGATTGAGCTGCGGCGTTTCCACCGGCTTTCCCAATAGTGGTGAATACTTCGCAAAGACCGTTTTCATCTTCATTGATGGTGATATAAAGTGTCCCCTCTCCTGTGCGAATCCGACGCGTAACTCCGGCAGTTTGAGTGGGCCTAACCCGTGGACTCTTTTCTACCCGGAGTTCTGAAGTCATATGAGCATTTAAATCAAGCTCTGATGTAGTAGATACAACTTTTTTCTTTTCTTCTTCTGAAACAAGAATCCCTTCACGACTGCCCTCACGGTAGACTGTTATTCCTTTCAGCCCAGCTTCATAGGCTGTCATATAAATATCAGCAACAGTATCAATTGTAATATTTTCTGCAAGATTCACCGTTGAAGATATGGATGAGTCAATATACTTTTGAATAACACCCTGCATTTTAACTCGAAAATAAGGATCAATTTTATGGGCGGTTACTACATAATCCGGAAGATTATCATCTGTTTCAAATAAATTTCCAATAATAGGGTGATATACTTTGTATTCGTTGAATGTTTTGCCGTATCCATCACTATTGTTTTTCACCCGTCTTTTATAGGATGTAGCGAAAATAGGTTCGACACCAGATGTTACCCGGGAAACGATAGCACCACTCCCAGTAGGTGCAACCGTTGTCAACGTACAATTCCGTATACCATTTTGTTTAATTTTTTGTTGTAAGGACTTTGGGAGGTTTTTTATGAACTTACTTTTAGAAAAACCATTCCAATCAAAGTTTGGGAATTGTCCTTTCTCCTCTGCCAATTCAGCACTGGTTTCATAGGCAGTATCCCTAAAAATCTGCATGATTTGTTCGATGGTTTGCAAAGCATCTTCACTGTCATATTTGATTCCCATTCTTACCATCATATCACCAAGACCAAGAATACCAAGGCCTACTCGACGATCGTTTTCTGCATTTTTCTTTTGATCTTCCAACGCATGTCGATCCATATTGTAGTCCACAACATTGTCCAAAAACCGAGCAGCAATCCCAACAGTTTCCTTGAATTGAT
>CAZCHA010000024.1:0-1386 GCA_964498175.1 uncultured bacterium | reverse complement strand
GGAGAACAGTATTCAGCGTTGTGATAGTCTTTCATGGTATCCCAGAAGAGCAATCCAGGTTCAGCACTTGAATGTGCATGGTATACAATGTCATCCCAGAGAGTTTTGGCTTTGATTGTTTTATATACCTCATCCCCATATGTCAGATCAAAATCACCATCATTTTTCACTGCATCCATGAATTCGTGTGTTAGCAGAACTGAGATATTGGAGTATTTTATCATCTCAATATCACCAGTTTTGATACTTATGAATTTCTCAATATCAGGATGATCAACCCGTAAGGTTTGCATATTTGCACCGCGACGTCCATGTTGTGCAATGGTGTTTGTATTTTCGCTAAACAGATTCATAAATCCTGTAGGTCCACAAGATTCTCCACCGGTTCCATTGATAGGTTTACCAGCTGGTCTTAGTATTGATAGGTCGTGCCCGCATCCGCCCCCATATTTGTATGTTAATGCTTCATTGATAATAGTATCATAAATAGATTTAATTGAGTCATCTCGTACCGCAACAACATAACAGTTATTTAGTGTGGTAGTAATATCATCTCGGCCGGCACCGTGCATTATGCGTCCACCGGGGACAAACTTAAAATCTTCCAATATGGTAAAGAATTTATTCTCCCATTTTTCTTTGAGTGCTTTGGTTTTTTCTACGGACGCTAGTGCAGAGGCTTGGCGGGTCCAAAGTTCGTAGGGGTGGTTCTCCCAGGGAGCAAGATATTTTTGCTTTAAAACATCAGAACCGAGCTGATCATCGCCATAATAATTTTCTATGGTATATTTTTTTGGAATTTCAACTGATTCATTATTTTTCATCAGTTTTATAGAGGGGACAATGGGTGTTTCCAGTGGTTGAGATCCCGGCTGTTTCAAAGAGAGATCTAATTCCATAGCTTCTGCCATAGGTGTTTTTCCTTGGTTTGCATCACCGTACGATTGATGTACGGACTTCAGTTTTCAATGTGCTATAAAAAAGGATGACAAATGAAAGTATGATAAATCAACTGGTTGGCTGGAACGAATATAGAAAATACCCTATCAATCTTACAAGTTGTTTACTTAAAAAAAATAATTCTCGTCGAGAAATAATAAATTTAACATATCTTTTTAAATTTTATTAAAATCACAAAAAATGATGTTGAACTTAAGGTTAAATCACCTAAATGTCACAATATCACCAATTAAAATTATCAATTTAACACTTGAATTTTACACTTAGGAAAATGATAAATTGCTCAGAAATTATTAAATTTGTATAGTTGGTTGTCTTAACACCATTTTAAAAGTCCAAATTATTGCCTAAAATTTGACCCCTTTGCGGGTGTCGTATAATGGCTATTACCCTAGCTTCCCAAGCTAGAGACGTGAGTTCGATTCT
>CAZCHA010000023.1:0-20180 GCA_964498175.1 uncultured bacterium | reverse complement strand
CTCCAACTGTTGAAGTGCATTTGAGTGATATTAATTCTAGAGAAGAATTCAGGAAAGTATCCGTCATCAAGGATGAATGTATTTCACAAATATCAGGTTTGGGAAAACATGTTTATATAGAAGCTCTAAAAACTTTAGTAAATCACCTTTAGGTACAATTTCTACTAAAATTGAAGAGTATTATAAAAAATAGTATAATTAATATTAATTCCTTCGCTCTTGGCCACTCCGTCGGTTAGTTTGACGCTGATAGCCTTTCCTTTGATCAACCTTTTTTCGTTTATCAATGTCTACTACGACGTTATTTCCCTTCCTTCGGTGTTCCGACCGTCTGTGATCATTTCTTCGATCATTGCTACGTCTTGAACCTGCACTTTTTTCTCTGTGTTCTTCCATGAGTTACTACTCCTATTCAGCTAAACGACAACCCCGATATATAAACAAAAAGGGCAGTAAAACTGCCTTTGTATTAATGCCTTCTTTCTTTCTCAGACCGACGAAGATTTTCTCGACGATCCTCATCTCTCCGTTCATCGTCATCTCTTTTGTCAAGTTCGACAGGACGATTATTTTCACGTCTAGCTTCTTCTCGTCTTACTACTTCTCTTTGATCATCAGCACGACGATCTGAATTGCGTTTATTATCAGCCACAATTATCTCTAATTCTTAAAAAGATAACCCCGGCACAAAAGCCAGGGTTATCATGAAGTTATGCTGGAAATGATTTAAGCAATTAAATCGACAAAAAGAGTAGAATCTGTCTTCACAAGATTTACCTTATCTGTCATATCCAATGCACTCACCGCCTGTTCAACCATCGCCATTTCATTATCGTGGATGAAATCATCTGCGCGTGCGATATATGCAAGGTTTTTGACGACTTTAAAACGATCTTCATCGGATGAAAACATCCCCTTGAGAGCTTCTAAAGATGCGCCATATTGGTTAGTGCGAGATGCCTCATCGCCTAAATCAATAAATTTGTCAATTACTTCTGCTTCCATTGCGTTGTACGCATCATCAGATACATCCGGCAACATCACTTTGACATTGCCACGCATGGCTTCTTTTTCTGATTCATCTACTTCTCCATCCGCTAAAAATGATACACAGACAAATGCATAGACTAAATCGTGATGTTGACTCCAGTTTGCCATAAGATCCTCTTATATTATTCGTTGTGAGTAATGGTTATTGTTTATTATCTAGCCACTAAATACAAACATATGTTATTATGGGACTATCTATACTGAAAAATTATGATTTGTAATCTCAAAGGTCAAGATTTCTGCAAAATAACATTTATTTTATTTTTCACATAGATTATTGTTATAATTCACTCTCCATTGTAGTTTTTCTTTTCTATTCTGACCAAAGGATTAAACAAATTGACCCATTTGATCATCAAAGCAACCGTAATCCACTAGCGCCGCTGGCTTATTACATAAACCTAATTAACATTAACTTATTCTATGGACAAATTCTATACTACGCTTATAAAACTGCATAGCTTACAGTTCAAATATCGAACCTTAATAACATTTCTAGTTGTTCTTATTGTTATTTTGGTTTCGGATGTCCTATTTAATATCTTTTTTCCATCCATAGTTAATTTTTTAGAAAGTGAATTTAGTATTGTATTATCAGATCACGAGAGTATTGATTTAGGTTTCGCACCTGAAATATGGGGTGGTGTTCTGGCCATGGTATTAGGAACATTAATTATTGTGGTTGCTATTGCTGCGGAATCATCTCCAAAACTGATGGATCTATTTGTGAAAGACTGGTTGAGTTTAATCTATGTATGGTTTTTAATTTTATCATCTCTTCATGCAACGGTAATAATGTTTTATGTTGAACCCTTAAATCGAGTTTCTAGCATAGTCCTTAATACCTATGTTTATCTATTCCTAGCATCTGTTTTTACACTACCCTACATTTTTTATATCCTACTTTATTCGAAAACAAGCAATGTGGTTACTACAATTTCAGGAATTATTAAATCATTTATATTTAATTTGAAAAAATCATCAATTCATTCAGCAATGGATAATAGCATGGATGTTATTGAAGAATATCAAAAAGAGATTATGAGTTCTTTGGATCAGTTGGATGATCTACTTTCATTTACACAATTCAAAGAGACTCAAACCGAAATTATTCGTGAAATCAGTACAATTATACAGACTTATATTAGCAATAAACCGGGATTTAATGCTCAGTTCTTCCATCTCACTCCTACGATAAAAGACAATGCAACTTTCCGCACCTATACCAAAACCCAGTATCAGGAAATGGCTGATTCATTGACTTTTTATGAAGTAAAGGTATTCAGGCTTCTGGGTAATTCTTATATAAAAATGATTGAAAATGACCGCTTTGATATTGCATCCTTAATCCCTGCTGAGTTGGTTGATATTGGCAAAACCTGTTTGGAAATGGAAGATAATACAATCCTAGATAATGTAAATATCAGATTTAATACACTTTTCAGGTTCGCAATAAAACATGCATATAAGAATAATGAACCAAGAAATTTATACAATTTGTCATTTCATTATTCCAATATGATCCAGGAATATGTAAAAGCCGATCGAGTAGATATGGCATCATATTGTTATGATAAATTTAAATTTTATGCTAATGATATTTACAAAAATGCTGAAGGGAACCCATCTCTTTATTTTATTGTGGACACCTTAACATTTGAATTAAGAAAGTGCCAGGTACTAATCCATGAAAAAGGGTGGAGTGATGAGGAACAAATGAACCTTTTAAAAATGATACTTCAGTTGGATAAACCACCTGGATATTCTAAAGACAGTGTAGATAAAGGTATTTTGGGGGGCAATAACGGCACTAGAAGAATCCAAATTGGATTAGCGTTGTTTTATTTGTCCGTGGATAAAAAGGATTTCGCCAAAGCAATTGCTGAAGATTATCTGGATGACCTAGCCTATTTTGATGAGAAATCCTTCAAAGCAAACGCAAATACACAATGCTTTTTATTATCGATTTTTGGCCCAACTTTCTGGGAGGACACTGATCGGGGGAATCTTAATATCTATTTTGCACCGGAAAAAGAGCAGTTAGAGCCGTTTAAGGAACTCCTTTTTGAATTAATGGATAATCGACTGGAAGCCCTTGAACGCGATGTCCAATTTTTAACACTTGAAGTGGACAAATTAATGCAAAGACGCCAACGTCAAGATGGCTATTTGAACGATGCAGACAAAGAACGGATGGAAGATCTACAGCGGAAAATTTCTGCCCGAGAAAAATCCGATGATGATAAACCGACTAACTGGATAATTGATCACGATATTCTTTATACTCTTCTTTGCATTTCCTTTTTCGCTGATCAGGAAATTGATGACTCGGAAAAGGGAGTTATTTTTGAAAGTTTCGGAAAATTTGTGAAAGATGTGACAAATGAGAGTTTTAACTCTGATTTTGGATTAGCAACTGAAAAATTTATTGGCTTGGAAAATGAAGAATCAAGGCAGAAGCACTATGAACATTCATTAATGAATATTAAAAATTCTGAAGAAATAAATGCGGAGCAATTGCTACAACTACTCCACGCATTTGTTGAAATTGCCAATGCAGATGAATTCATCCATGAAAATGAATTATTACTTATACAAAATGCGGTAACCATATGGGAATTAGATGTGGAAATCAATAAACCAAAATCAGGTGATCGATTAGAAATCCAAAAATAAAAATTGTCCTGTAATCGATAGTATTAACCGAAAACTATTAACAATATTATTTTTAACGAGTTAGTGCAAAAAAGAATGCTTGTGTCAGGTTAGATATATCCCCGCTGGCTGTTGCCAGATTTTGCACCGCTGATTTTGCAACTTCAAAATAAACAGAACCACCGATTTCTGGATTATCTTTGACAATATTTGAAAAATCTTCGAGTGTGAGAATTCCATATTTCACGGGAGTCATTGCATGAACATGGGCCGTTCTAATTGCATCGTCTAAGACAAGCGAAAATTCACCAATGCCAAATGCAGGAGCCTCTACAACAAATACAGTTGGTTCTGTAATCGGATCTGAAGCGGGCGGCGGATTCGTTGTTTCCAGCCTAATAATAGGTTTCCTAGAAGTTGTAAGACCACTGGCAGTTTTTACCATCATATTTTTTGACACTTCAACCTGCCCTTGGAAAACAAGAACCATGGTATCGCCTGTATCACCTTCCGTGAGTAATTGGTCTTTAGGCTGACATTCCTGAATCTCAACCACAGATGCAATTTTTTCGCACATGTTTTTTGGTACTTTACTGAAATGATTAATCTTTTGAATTTGTTCTGCTGTAGGATTCATAATTTACCTCAAGACCAAAGCGCTATGTTTTTCATCAACGAGATAGTCATCTGGCGGATTGATCTCCACAACCACATGCTCATCACTGGTTAAATTAACACCAGCCCCTTCCAACTGCTCCTTGATCATACTACGTATAAGAGGGCTGCCGCTTTCTCCCATTTGATCATCCAAACTAAAACCTGCCTTTCGGATAGCATATCCAACAAGAAGCCAATTATATTTGAATTTATAAAAAGCAGATATCTTATTATGGGATTGTTTATTTAAGCTTCTGGGGATTTTAACCTCCTGAAGACCCTTGTCCTTTTCTTCTTGTAAAATTAAGTTATCAAAAAATTGTGGGACACCTGGGTCTGTCACATGTTTCGCCAATAGATGAGGCACATGATCATCAGGAATCACAATTTCATTTGCATTGGCACGTTCAAGATGAGAGACAGTTTCAGTATCCAATACATGAGCAATAACATTACAGGATTCAGCAATAGATTTGGCTGTCAAACATGTTAAGACCGTTTTATCCTCGTCGGGTTCCTCATGTGGTAACAGGCCAGAATTATCAGGTAGAATCATAAAAGTGCCCGCTTTTTCCAAGAATGCTTTCCGTAACACAGATTCATGAGTAAAATTTTCCGGGATGTGGTGGATATCAAGCCTTTCATACCCTGTTGTAGCGCGTTGGATAATATCACGGTCTGTTTCATTAACCAATATAACAATATCAGTTGCATCAGCATTGGAATCAATGAGTTTCAAAATCGATGGAACATATGAATTCCATCCTGCAATGACCAAATGGCCGTTAAATTTACTTTCGTCCAAGGTATCATCTCCTGTTAGTCGTTTTGCAACCAATACGGATGCAACAGCACCGCCAAGTAATGTGACGACGCCAAAGTTTAAAAGCATGATTATAATTGTAAGAAATTTGCCAAGATGGGTTACTGGACTCACATCGCCGTATCCGACAGTAGTGAACGTAACAATCGACCACCAGAAAGTATGGAAAAATGTATCCAACCAATTCGGCTTATCTCCACCAAAAATAAATGTTTCCCCAACCTGATCTGTGACACTTTCGCTAAACATATCATATTCAATTGTCGTGAGGGCCGTAGTCGATAACAAAATGAGTAATATAGACCATGAAGCATATCGTATAAGTTCATTTTCAGTATAGAAATCTTTTATTTTTCCTACTGAAACTAGGAATGGATTAGGTTTATCATCCTTACTATGATCCTCTTCCTCATCAATTACAATTGCTTCTAAGGCCTCTATCTCTGGAAGTTTATTTAGTTTATCATAAAGTTCCTTATTGGCATGAATTACTTCATCCAATTCGGTCGTTGAAACGTCAGGGTCTTGAAATTGATCAGATGATGCGTTATCGTTCATTTATTTATATTTTTATGGTGATCTGTCTTAAATCGAACAGATAATAACAAAAATACTATCGAATTATTTTAGAAATAGCAAACAGGAAGTTTAAAAATGATATTCTTGAATAGAATGTACATGAATCGTTTTATTTGATAGCCGAATAGCCCTTACGACTGCTTCCGCACCTGATAAGGTTGTTATCACCATAATACCTTTTTGGATACATGATCTACCAATGGATTCTTCATCATATCGAGCTTGAGCACCCATGGGAGTATTGATTACTAAATCAATTTCATCATTTTTTATCCAGTCAACTACGTTGGGCCGACCTTCGCCTACTTTAAAAATGGATTCTACTTGGAGTCCATTTTGCTTTAATTCTTTTGCAGTTCCTGCAGTTGCCACAAATTTGAAACCAATTTCATGGAGATCTCGGGCAATAGGAACCACATTCAACTTGTCAGAATCATTGACAGAAAGAAAGACTATTCCTGAATTCGGGATATTATTCCCCGCACTGATAGACGCTCGACGAAAGGATTCTCCTAGTGTATTCGATATACCCATCACTTCTCCGGTTGATTTCATTTCCGGACTTAGAAAAATGGATTCTTCTGGAAATTTATTAAACGGAAGCACCGCTTCTTTAACTGCTACATGATGGTTATAATCCCAAGCATTTAAATCAAATTCAGACAGGCGGGCTCCTGTAGATAGTTGAGACGCAATTCGAGCCAATGGAATATTTGTAGCTTTACTAACAAACGGAACTGTTCGGCTGGCTCTTGGGTTCACTTCCAAAACAAAAACTTGCCCATCCTTAAAGGCAAACTGAATATTAATCAATCCGATTACTTTTAATTCCAGTGCAAGTGCTTTGGTGATTCGGATAATTTCTTCCATTGCTTCTGTTGTGATTCTATATGGTGGCAAAACACAGGCAGAATCTCCGGAATGAATACCAGCCTCCTCAATGTGCTGCATGACAGCACCGATGTGAACAGAATGACCGTCACACAATGCATCCACATCGAATTCAAAAGCATCTTCTAAAAATTCATCGATCAAAATCGGGTGACCTTCTGTTACATCCGCATTCCGGGCAATATAGTTAATCAATTGTTCCTTGCCATAAACGATTTCCATAGCGCGACCACCCAATACATAGCTGGGCCTGGCTAATACAGGAAATCCTATCCGTTCAGCGACCGTTACAACTTCATCTAAAGTTCGACCCGTCCCATATTCAGGGCAAATGACTTTGAGTTTTTTCAGGATATTTGCAAATTTTTCCCGATCTTCAGCGAGATCAATATTTTCAGGTGAAGTCCCAATAATGGGAACCCCGGCACTTTCTAATGCATTGGCAATCTTCAATGGCGTTTGTCCACCGAACTGAACCAGAACACCATTAGGCTTTTCAAATTCAACAATATTTAACACATCTTCAAAGGTCACAGGTTCAAAATACAACCGATCTACCAAATCAAAATCGGTACTCACCGTTTCCGGATTGCAATTCACCATGATTGTTTTATAGCCCTGATCTTTCAATCCAAACACGGCCTGAACACAACAATAGTCAAACTCAATTCCCTGACCGATTCGGTTGGGACCTCCTCCAAGAATAATTACCTTTTTCCCATTTAAGGGTTTGATCTCATTTTCTTCATCATAAGTAGAATAGCAATAAGGAGTCTGAGCTTCAAATTCAGCTGCACAAGTATCTACAACTTTATAGGAAGGTAAAATATTTTCTTTTTTCCGTAAACTACGGATTTCTAACTCAGATTTTTTCCACAGGCGCGCAATTTGTTTATCGGAATAACCGTTTTGTTTTAATTCCCGTAAAGAAACAGTATTGCGTGCATCTACCAATAATTTTATCTGATACAAGAACCAAGGATCAATCCCGGTAACTTTATTCACACTTTGCACAGTTTGACCTTCCAAAAATGCTTGACGGACTTTCAATAATCTGAAAGATGTCGCATACCGTAATGTTGACATATCCAATGAACGTATACGATTCACATCCGGGTCTCCTTCTGCGGGTGGCTTAGGCTCCAATCCATCTAAGCCTACTTCCAGAGATCGGAATGCTTTTTGCAACGATTCCTGGAATGTTCGACCAATAGACATAACCTCACCTACGCTTTGCATTTGCACCCCCAAATGCCCGGATGCAGATGGAAATTTTTCAAAATCAAAACGAGGAACTTTTGTAACGATGTAATCGATAGTCGGTTCGAAGGCTGCTAATGTTTCCCCTGTGATTTCATTAGGGAGCTCATCCAGAGTGAAACCTACTGCCAATTTTGCAGCCACTTTTGCAATAGGAAATCCGGTGGCTTTGGATGCCAAAGCCGATGATCGACTTACCCGAGGATTCATTTCAATCACAATCATTCTACCGCTTTCAGGGTTTACCGCAAATTGAACATTGGACCCGCCTGTTTCAACGCCAATGGTACGCAAGCATTGGATAGCCCAATTCCGCATTTTCTGGTATTCCTTATCTGATAACGTCATGGCTGGTGCTACTGTAACTGAGTCGCCCGTGTGAATGCCCATAGGATCAATATTTTCTATGGAACAAATAATGATAGTATTATCTGCAGTATCCCTAATCACTTCCAATTCAAACTCTTTCCAACCTAATAAGGATTCTTCCATTAAAACTTCTGTAATAGGACTGGCATTTAATCCGTTTTCGATCAATTCTTGAAATTCATCAAAATTATAAGCAACTGATCCCCCGGTTCCACCCATAGTAAAGGATGGACGAATAATAATGGGCAATTGCAAGTCTTGCAATTGCGATTCCGCTTCCTGCCAAGAATGAACAAACCCACCCTGAGCAGTATCAATGCCGATAGCATCCATCGCTTCCTTAAATCGTTCGCGGTCTTCTGCTTTATCGATGGCATCCACTTGGGCGCCAATCAGTTGTACATTATATTTTTCTAAAATGCCCAGTTTGTGAAGGTCCACGGTAAGATTGAGTGCCGTTTGTCCTCCCACCGTTGGGAGAATGGCATCGGGCTTTTCTTTTTGAATGATCGCTTCTACATATGCTGGTGTAATAGGCTCAATATAAGTTGCATCTGCCAATTCAGGATCTGTCATGATAGTAGCAGGATTAGAATTCACAAGTATAACACGATATCCTTCTTCTTTTAAAGCGCGAGTGGCTTGGGTGCCGGAATAATCAAACTCGCAGGCTTGCCCAATCACAATGGGACCGGCACCAATAATTAAAATGGAATTTATGTCAGTACGTTTAGGCAAAACTTATCCTACAATCAAGTTATAACTATGTGAAGTGATTATGATATTTTTTTGTGACATATAGCCTTCGTGACTACTCATTGTTCATCATTTCAATAAACTGTTTGAATAAATAGCGACTATCATGGGGGCCTGGACTGGATTCTGGATGGTATTGCACTGAAAACGCAGGCAATTCTTTACAGCGAATGCCTTCTGATGTATTATCATTTAAATTGACATGAGTTTGTTCAATATTAGATGGGAGTGAATCTAAATCCACTGCAAAACCATGGTTTTGACTGGTTATTTCTACTTTACCAGACTCTAAGTTTTTAACAGGATGGTTGCATCCTCGATGCCCGAATTTTAGCTTAAAAGTTTTTCCTCCTAATGCAAGGGCCAATATTTGATGCCCAAGACAAATACCAAAAATTGGTTTTTCTCCTAATAATGCCTTCACTGTTTTAATTCCATATGTCACTGCTTCCGGATCTCCTGGTCCATTACTTAAAAACACACCATCCGGATTGAAGTCCAATATTTCTTTAGATGCCACATGTGCAGGAAAAACAGTAACATTACATCCATGCCTTTCTAGTAATCGAAGAATGTTATTCTTTATTCCAAAATCAATTGCAGCAACTTTGTATTGACCCTTTTTTCTTGTTGACCATAAATAGGAATCTTTACACGTGACTTTTTGAGCTAAATCTAATCCTGCCATATTTGGCACTTGAGATAACTTTTTCTTAAGACTTTCGAGATTGGAGTCAATTGTAGAAATAATTCCATTCATAGCTCCATTATCTCGAATATGGCGTGTTAGTGCGCGAGTATCAACTTTTTTGATTCCAACAATTTTATGATCTTTTAAATAATCGCCAAGAGATTGTGTCGAACGCCAGTTAGATGGAATGTCCGTTTCTTCTTTAATGACAAACCCAGCAACTTGAATGCAATCTGATTCATAATCATCAGGATTCACGCCATAGTTTCCAATATGAGGGGCCGTCATGGTAACAATTTGTTGACAATACGATGGATCCGTAAGAATCTCCTGATAACCAGTCATCCCAGTATTAAAACAGACTTCGCCTATGGTTTCTCCATCAGACCCAAATTTTTCCCCATAAAAAAAACGGCCGTCCTGTAATAAAAGAACGACCGTATTAGAAATTTTCATATAAAAATTTCATAAGGATTTTTAAATCCAAGCCCTGATCAGGCATGATTACAAATTTATTTAAGTAAAACAAGAACTTTACAATTAGTGAGAAGTCCAAACTTTTTTTCTGCATTACGAATGCGCTCCGCATCCAAATTCGAGATAGTCAAATTTACGTCATCATTACTGGCGACAGCTTCAACCAAAAGAGGATTATTGCCAACTCGTCGACGAACATTTCCATCTTCCATAGAATGAGCATAGCCCATTGGACCGCGATTAACTGATCGTGATCGCGTATAATACCTTGGCCCATAAACAAGTTTATCGTCTTCGTTAAAGACTTTCGGTACCATAGCTGGGATATGGTATATATTCCTTGCATCAATAACAATGCCGGACGTTCTTTCACTCTTGGGTAATGAAGCTCGCGTCATTAAGTAGGCTGACTGTGCAACCCCTTCGCTCATATATCCGCTAGCATCAATAAGAATCTCTGCCAAGCCAGACATATTTATCGCTAAGGCAATTGCCACTTCATTTCGCTCAAGGTATTCAATTTCTCCCTGTTGGTATGCGCTACCCACCAAAGTTTGAATCCTGCTTTCAATCAACTTATCGCCTACCATGATTTCACCAACAGTCCGGCTGTCAAAATTGACTAATTTGATTAAATCAAAGAGGTTTTCTCTGGCACGGGACTTGGCTTCACCTTTGGAAAATTTTAGATTTTTTTCAATCACCTGCAATTCATCTGATGATGAATTTTTCTGTGATATATTAGCCATTCCTCGGGACACAATAACGCGGTTGGCATAATCAATGAAACCGTAATCTGTCCGTAGCACAGAAGATTTAGGATAATCGGAAGCAAGAAGACTACCAATAAGAATGATGTATGTAAGTAGATAATTGATCATAGAACTACTTCTTGTTATGACTGAAACTAACATATTTGACTGTTGTAGTGCAACTCCCCAAAAGCAAATTCATTCAGTAATTTCCCCGGTATGGTACCAAGTATTAAATATCATTTTTTACCCATAATCCTTATCCTCTCTTCTTGTGTAGAAAATCGGATCTTTATCCAAATTCATCCTGATGGTCAATCGTATTTCAGGTTTGAAAGCCATGGAGATTCCATTGATGTATTAGACAATGATTATTTACATCCAAGTTATTTGGACGGTTGGTCATCATCGGTCAAGGCCGTTAAACACGATGATGATAACAACTGGATCATGACCACAGAAGGCATTCTCTTGGATACATCAATGTTATTTTTTCATGGAGATACAATTCCATTGGGATATGCATTTAACCGATCTGTATCTGAAAAATGGTTCAGTATTGAATATACATTTTCTCTCACCTTCTCAGGGAGACGGATAAAGGGAAATTATCCAAAATTATATGAAGCCATTTTATTTGAAAAACCAGATTCACTTTATTGGCTTCCGGAAGCGCTTACAATTTTGATGAAAAAAGGATTGGACGATATTTATAGTGACTCCCTATCTCAAAAACAAAATATTTGGAATCAAAGACTGGTAAATCATTTAAATAACTCACTTGCAAAATTTACAACCATGGATGATCTGAAAAATATTCAAAAGGATCGTGAACTATTTTTGACAGACCTTTTTAAACCTTTTAAGATTGATCCTGATTTACCAAGTAACCTAGCCGTGGCTATGGAAAAACATGAAAAAATTCTTAATTCAACATTAGATCTAAATGATGATTCATTTGAACTCAAAGTAATTATGCCGGGACAACCAATATTTACGAATGCAAATAAAGTTATACATGATACACTTATCTGGAATTTCGGGTTGGACTCACTCCTCTCAGATTCTTACACATTAAGTGGAAGATCAGTTATCTATACTACAGATCGGTATCAAAAAACCTTAATTTCAGTCGGAATTCTTTTCCTGATTTTAATGGCTATTTTGATAAAAAGACGTTACTGACCTCTATGAAAAAACTAATTTTTTCATTGATACTCTTACAAATTATTTTTGGTGATTCTCCAAAATTTGGAGATGAACAGATTGCCATTATGATGAATGAATATTTTCTTACTTCCAAATTGGCACCTGTGTTAATCGGTCATAGATTTTATATTAGCAGAGGAGAAATTGTTATTCAAATTGAGATTGAACCTGGTATTGAACATGTAAATGATGCCCTGCTATTCAGTTTTAAAGCTATGAGCCAGATTGCGAATATTTCCAAGACCAAGTTTACCCAATCTATTCTTGTGATGCATTTTGGTGATAATTCCTTACCTACTGTGGCTAAAACCAATTTATCTTGTTCAAAGGAATTCTTTATTGATAGTATTATAAATGAAGATCAATGGCGTAAAAATTGTTTAACGATAAATGGACAATAATTGAAACAATTTTTTAACAGACTCCAACATAATAGGTGAATTGTGTTAAAGATTCTATATATAATACCTTTTTTATTAATCGCCCAAATCGAAAAACAAGTTAGAGATGATGATCCATCCTTGTTTACAAACCAGCGAATTTATCACGCACCGCCAAAACCATTATTTATGGGGCGCACTCATACGCTTGATTTCATCACAAATATCCCTAAAGACTCTGTAGAATCAGCAACCATCTTTTTTAAAACTGATTCCATGCAATACTATCAGGAATTCCCCCTTGAAGGCCGCCATGGTCATTATAACTTCAAATATGATCCAGATCTTTATCCTGGGACACGCCTTCAATATTATTTTGTGATCAAATCAAAGACTAATATTCACGGCACACCAGTTAATGATAAAGGAGAGATGATGCCTGTGAATAAATTATTGATCGATCCTGTGCAATATTTCAAACAACAGTCTCGTTTGAACCAATGAACCCAGAAAAACGTATTGCTGAACTTCGTGGAATCCTACAAGATCATAATTATCGATATTATGTTATGGATGATCCAACCATTGCTGATGGTGAATATGATTCCCTCCTCCATGAATTACAATCCCTTGAAAATGAAAATCCAAGTTTAGTTAGCTCAGACTCTCCTACTCAACGGGTTGGAACACATCCTGTTTCTGAGTTTGGAACCATCAAACATCGTATTCCTATGTTATCCCTGGCAAATGCCATGAATGAAGCAGAATTGGTTGCATTTGATGAACGAATGCAAAAAGGGCTGGATCAAGAATCCGTCACCTATATGGCAGAACCAAAATTGGATGGACTTGGTGTAGAACTGGTTTATAAAAATGGGACATTTATTCACGGCTCAACTCGCGGTGATGGATTTACAGGGGAAGATATAACCCATAATTTGAAAACCATTCGAGGGATTCCATTGTCGCTTCGAACAAATGATCTTTCTGCACCACAGCTTTTAGAAATACGTGGGGAAGTATTTATCCGGAAAGATGATTTTAAGGATTTAAATGAAAAACAAGAATTAAATGAGAAATCGGCTTTTGCAAATCCAAGAAATGCAGCTGCAGGGAGTCTGCGACAATTAGATCCAACCATTACGGCAGAACGTCCATTGTCAATTTATTGTTATGAAGCAGGTATGATCAATGGTGTTGAGTTTATTGATCATGCATCTTTTTTAGATTCTCTAAAAAAATGGGGATTACCGGTGAATCCTTTTATTCAAATTGTTACCGGTTCCACAGGGTTAACACAATTTCACCAGGAATTGGAAGACCGGCGGAATGACCTTCCATACGAAATTGATGGTACGGTCTTTAAAGTGAATAATTATAACAAACGGGAGGATCTAGGGACACGAAGTCGATCTCCTCGATGGGCAATAGCAGGAAAATTCAAAGCCCAACAGGCCACAACTGTCATTCATGATATTGATATTCAAGTTGGTCGAACCGGCGCTTTAACACCCGTGGCTAAATTGGAACCTGTTTATATAGCCGGTGTAACTGTGACTAATGCAACACTACATAATCAAGATGAGATCGTTCGGAAAGATATTCGGATTGGCGACACTGTATTGATAGAGCGGGCTGGCGATGTCATCCCAAAGGTTATGAAGGTCATTAAAGCAAAACGACCAAGCAGGACAAAACCATTCCAGATTCCGGGTGCATGTCCAGTTTGTCAACACGAAACTCATAGGCCTGAAGGTGAGGCGATATTGCGGTGTGGCAATATTTCATGTCCGAGACAAATTAAAGGTCGAATCCAGCATTTTGCATCTAAACTTGCTTTGGATATTGATGGACTTGGGGAAAAAATCGTGGATCAATTGGTAAATGAGGATATCATCCAATCTATTGATGACCTTTTCAATTTAAAACAGGAAACATTAGAAAAACTGGATCGTTTAGGGGAAAAATCTGCTGAAAATCTAGTTGAAGCTATTTCAAATTCTAAGGATACAACTTTCGCACGATTTATCTATGCTTTGGGAATACGGAATGTGGGAGAACACATTGCAAAAGTACTGGAAAAACAGTATTCTGGAAATTTAACAGATTTCCAAAATACAACAATTGAAGATTTAGAAGCCATTGATGAGATCGGTCCTATTGTTGCTAAAGCTGTAGTCCAATTCTGGACTGATGATTCAAATAAAAAAATGGTTCAAAATTGTTTGGACTATGGTGTAAAATTTGCAGAGGTTGAAGTAAACTTGCACCAACCTTTTTCTGGACAAACTTTTGTCTTAACAGGGTCTCTACAAAAGTTGACTCGTAAAGAAGCTAAAGACATATTAGAAAACTTGGGTGGAAAAATATCCGGTTCTGTGAGTAAAAAAACAGATTTTGTTATTGCGGGATCCGGTGCAGGGTCCAAATTAATAAAAGCGGGTGACTTAGGAATAAGTATCTTAACTGAAGAAGAATTTTTTGATAAAGTTAAAAATGCTTAAAACAAAAAAATGCAAAAGACCATGAAAAGTGTCTCATTTTTAATTCGTAGCCTATATCACAAAATTCTATATTTTATAGTTCTGCTCTCTGTATCCTTCAGTCAAAACTTTGCTGTTATAAAAGTTGCGACTGTTCCAGCAAAAGCTCTCTATCTTACCCAACCAGTGGGAGATGATTCTAGATTATTTATTCTAAACCAAAAAGGCATGATACATATTATCAAAAATGGAGAAACCCTTAGTAAGCCATTCCTTGATATTTCAGATCGAGTTCATGGCTCTTTTACTCCCGGAAGTGAAGAAGGGCTACTGGGGCTTGCTTTTCATCCTGATTATTTTACTAATGGATTCTTTTATGTTAATTATGTTAATAAGAATGATACATCTATTGTATCTCGGTTTTCTGTCACAGATGACCCTGAAATTGCAGATGAAGAATCTGAAAAAGTATTATTAGAGTTGGCGCAACCATTTGGCAATCATAATGGCGGACATCTTGCATTTAATACTATTGACGGTATGTTATATATTGGATTTGGTGATGGTGGGAAATGGGGCGACCCGTACAACAATGCTCAAAACCAAAATACACTTCTTGGGGCCATTCTTCGAATTGACGTTAATAAAGGTGATCCATATAGCATTCCATCTGATAATCCTTTTGTTAACAAAAAAAATAAAAAAGCAGAAATTTGGTGTTATGGCCTGCGGAATCCATGGCGGTTTTCTTTCGATCGTATAACAAATGATCTTATTATAGGTGACGTTGGACAGAATCTCTGGGAAGAAGTGAATTGGAATTCATGGGAAGATTCAAAAGGAGCCAATTATGGCTGGCGGATCATGGAAGCGAATCATTGTTACAATCCGGAAGATTTCTGCGATACTACCGACCTCGTAAAACCAGTTCATGAATATCCTAATAATGCGGCTTATATGAAGATTCTTATAGGGATGGATGAAACAGAAGCTACAGGCTGTTCCGTAACGGGAGGGTATGTTTATCGCGGCGCCAATATTCCTGAACTTCATGGAACTTATATATTTGGGGATTACTGTACAGGACGGATATGGTCTTTTCAATTAAAAGGCAATAAAGGAACTAATTTTCAAAATCTTAGGAAAAAACTGAAAAAAACAAGTAAAGATGTGCCCCTGTTCATTTCATCCTTTGGCGAAGATAATGCCGGTGAACTCTATGTGGTGGATTATTTGGGCGCTATCTATAAATTTGTCCCCTATTAACGATTGGAGATAACTATGATGCAAATAAAAGAAATTGTGGGCGATTTAATTTTGATCGTTCTTGAAGGCCATGAACCTTTAAAGAAAATTGGTATTGAACAAGATAAATTATTCGTCTATGTAAATGGATACGATGAACATGGCATGTGGATTAGTCATCCTAAATTTTCCGTTCCAAATGTTACAGGAAAAGGAAAAACTAAAACTAAAAAAGTGGAAGCATCTATCTTAATTCCCTGGGGGTTTATCGTATCCATCGCACATTTTCCCGGAGCTGAAGGATTTGATTTCCCCAGTCCCTTCGACCAACATATCGGATTCGAATAATTCCAGTGTCAACACCCGCCATTCAAATAAAAGGATTAACAAAATCCTTTGGGGATGTTCATGCCCTCCGCGGAGTAGATATGACCATTCAACAAGGGGAGTTTTTTGGATTGCTTGGTCCCAATGGTGCCGGAAAAACTACAACGATCAATATTGTTACAGGTCTTGTATTTCGAGAAAAAGGCAGTACGGAGATTTTCGGAAAAGATACCGTGAAAGATTTCAGATTTACACGATCTAAGATCGGGATCGCTGCACAAGAGTTATCGGTCGATTGGTTTTTTCCCATTGAAAAGTTGCTGTACTATCAAGCCGGGTATTATGGGTTCACCAAAGAGCAGGCAAAACCCAAAATTGATGATTTATTTGAACGATTAGGATTATCCAAAAAACGGGGATCCCGATTACGACAACTTTCCGGAGGAATGAAGCGTCGGTTCCAAATAGCAAAGGCGCTGGTTCATGATCCGGATATAATCATTTTGGATGAACCAACCGCTGGCGTAGATGTGGAACTACGACGGGAACTATGGCAGTACCTCCGAGACCTCCACTCTCAGGGTAAAACAATACTTCTGACCACTCATTATATAGAAGAAGCAGAGTTACTTTGCGAAAATGTAGCCATTATTCATGAAGGGAAAATCCTGAAAGAAGGATCACCTAAAGAGCTAACTCGCGAGTTAGGGAAAGCAGGTATCACAGTCCAATTGGGAGATGTAGTAAATGGCGTGGAGTCCTATTTAAATGAATTCACATTTACCCGAGACAAAAATCGACTTCACTTTTCTGTGAAAAACCCTGATTCCGCTATGCCCGAGATTATTAGACAATTATCAAAAGCCGATGTTCATATCCAAAGTATTGAATCTAAAGTTTCATCTTTAGAAGATGTATTTTTAAATCTAACGGGTAAAGGAATAAACGAATGAATTGGATTGGCCTTGGCACTTTGATCAAACGCGAAGTGGGACGATTCTTTTCTGTGTATCGCCAAACCGTTTTGCCGGGACTCATTTCTTCCGGATTATACATTGTCATATTTGGGTTTACTCTTGAACAAAGAATTTCCGAGATTCAAGGTATCCCATATACCTTATTTATTTTACCAGGTCTCATCATGATGAATACGCTCACCAATGCTACTGCCAACACATCATCATCTATGCTGCAAATGAAATTACTCCAACAATTACCAGACCTTTTAACCGCACCACTGTCTGGGTTCGAAATTTCATTAGCATATATTATTGGTGGAACAGTTCGAGGTGTTGTGAATGGTATTCTGGTTCTAATCTTAGGTGTACTCCTTACTGATCTTCCAGTAGTCAATCCATTGGGGACTATTATTTTTATTTTTCTCGTGTCATGGGCTTTTGCAAGCATGGGACTTATTTTAGGACAAATAGCAGAAAACTGGGATCAATTGGCCATGATGCAGAATTTTTTTCTCACACCGCTGAGTTTTTTGGGAGGTATCTTTTATTCTATCAAGATGCTCCCGGAATGGGCACAAAGTTTAAGTTTTATCAATCCCATTTATTATATGATCAATGGGATTAGGTATACGATCTTAGGTGTTAGTGATTCATCTTTCATTGTCAGTTTTTGGATGGCCTTATTCCTTACGGCTATCTTTACGACAAGCGCGATTCTTCTCATGCAAAGTGGAAAAAAAATCAAACAGTGATGAGATATTTTATCCCTGTCATTTTTCTTTCATTGGTCTTTGGCCATAATCCTGATGCAGGACTTCCGAATTGGAAGCAATATTTCCGGCTTGGTGCTGTTCAAACCGTAGGATCTTCTCCCGGCCTTGCCAGCTACGTACGCCTAAATCGAACCACCCCATACATTTTTCAGGATGTCCGGTTTTATGGCCACTTTTTTAAAGACAATCAGGAAATTCGAGTCCGCCAAAAAACCAGTCGACGGTTCATGTCGTTTGATTGGCTATACTCATTCAACACCTTGATTTATGAAAAGAATACTTTCATTGATGTAAATCTTCGATACCATTTTAATCAAGGATTCGGCTGTTTAATCCGTAATTCTGAATCTGGAAATATGACAGCCGAATTGGGGATTGCCTTCGATAATTCAGATTATTTAAACACAAAACAAAAAACATCCTATGCCCGAGGTGGCTTCACCGTTGATAAAAAGATGGGAAACTATGAAACAAAAATTGAAGTGGATTATTTTCATCAAGTCAGCAAACTGGTAGATAATACTGATCTTTCCAGAATACAATTAGTCGCTGAAGCCCAGTGGTCTATAAAAAAGGGGGTAGCCTTTATTATTGGATTTACAGAAGATTTTTTAAAGGATGAATCCTTTAACATTGAAACTCCTTCAGTTTTCTTAACTTTTGCTATTAAACGACCATTGAATTGGACATTTTGATGAAAAATACACTTATCATTTTCATATTCATTTTTTCTATAGGTGTCCCCCAGGAACTGGATGAAGACATTACTATAGATAAAAAATGGCTCATGATCTTGCCTGCATCCCAGGAAAAGCATGGACCTGTAGCAGATAAAGTTACTTCCATTATTGCTGATGCCGCTACATCGGTAGGGCGATTCAAAGTGATTGACCGCAACCTTGTGGATGAAATCCTGGAGGAACAGGCATTCCAAATGTCCGGCATAGTTTCAGATGAACAAGTGGTGGAATTCGGTGAGCTTGCAGCAGCAGAAGAAGCTCTCATTATCAATATAGTTCATTTCGGGCAAAAAGGTGTTCCTAAACCAAAAAAGGGGGATGATGACGACAAAGATGATGATGACAAAGATGAAACCTTATTTTCCTGGGTAATCAAAAAATCGGTTACGGCGGCAGTTGACAATACCAAAAGTGCAAAAGAAAAAAGACGACTTGAATTAGAAAACAATATTCATACAATTATTAACGCGAATGTGCGATTGGTGAATGTGGAAACGGGGGTTTCAGAAAAATCCTTTAAATTGGGTGCAAGCCACACGGGTGGCAACCGGGATGCTTCACTGGAGAAAACGCTATCTAATCTCACCCTTCAAGTTCGCAGTAAATTGAAAGAACTTTACATGATTACCAGCGAAGTCATGGAAGTGGATGGTAAAACCATTTCTATTTTGTCTGGTGAAAACCTGGGGCTTCAAAAAGGAGATTTTTTTGAGATCGCTTCTAAAGATAAACAAAAAACTTATAAGGGGAGAACCATTACTTTACCGGGAAAAACAAGAGGGCTAGCTCGTATTACGGAGGTGGGCCCTGACGCAAGTAAAGCAAAAATTGTAAGAAAATGGCGAAAGGTGAAAGAAGGACATAAAGCGTATGAAATGTTGACAAACCCATATATTTCGGATTTAAGTTTATCTTATGGCTCCTTGCCTCATTATGATTTAACAGGAAAATTTGTGATCAATCCTCTGGGACTTTTATCTGGGAGCCTGAACGGTCATTTTGGATTCATACAGGATTCCAGAGAGAAAATGGATATTTATTTGGGGGTGGGTGGTTCATTGGATTTTACTTTATTCTCGGGGTTTGGCTCAACTATTTCAACGT
>CAZCHA010000022.1:0-20440 GCA_964498175.1 uncultured bacterium | reverse complement strand
TTTTTACGGCATGACCCGGAATCGGTTTTAATGTTGTCAGGGAATCCATTTCACGGATAAAAATATTGGATGAAAAATCAAATTGCTCTATTTCAACCGTATCTTGGTCAGGATTAAATTTAGTTTTTATTACAGACTCCAAAGAATCGGAAAGTCTCATTAATGGCAATTTATCCACAAACCATTCTTCAAAAACCATCACTTTTTCTTCAGAAAAGGCGATAGTCGTAATCCATTTTTTTGTCCTGAAACCATGAATAGATTCAATTTCTTTCCCGCCGGTCCTTGTGAACTTCGGCGGTGTGTCATCCTCATCATCGGATGAAAATGAAAAAGAAACCGACTTTGTATCATCTGAACTGGTATCTGGTTCCTTGAAATAATCTTCAGGAGATTGAAGCCAGTACTCTTCATCATCCTTGTCATATTTTAGAATTTTTTCTGTGCCATCAATCATTATCTCCCCGGTCTCACCATTCATGAGCCAACCAGCATAGAATCGTTCTGCTTCAATTTTTTCTTCCGCTTTTAAAAAACCCGGTGCAACGGTTTGGTCAAATGTCATTTTAAAAGGTCCAAAAACAGGGATATCCATTTGCATTTTTCCCACAACTCTGATTTGAAGATTCTGGGAAAAAGACAATGAAATAACAAACAATAAAAATATATAGTGGCGCATTGATTGATTAGACAAAGAGTACATTAAATGATTGTCATGAATTCAACAAATTTTAAAGGAAAGTTCAACCAATTCAGGAATAGCAATGACAACATCATCCCCTTTTTCCAGTTTGCCAACCCCTTCCGGTGTGCCGGTAAAAATAAGGTCACCTGCCTGCAAAGGTACTTCTCCTGCCAACTCGCACATGATCTCCCCCGGATTCCAGATCATATCATTACAGGATCCCATTTGTTTGACTTTTCCATTCACAGCCAAAGTCAAATTGAAATCAGAAAAATCAGCTCCATCACCAATAGGAATGATTTCAGAAACAGGAGCGCTCCCCGCAAAACATTTACTTCTGAACCAGGGTTTCCCCTCGTTTTTTGCTTTCGTTTGTAAATCCCGTCTTGTGAGATCCACGCCAACACCAAATCCGAAAATTGACATATTTTCACCAACCGCAATTACCAATTCAACTTCATGATTCAGGTTCTCTGTATCAGCTGGATAATCAATATCGGTTCCCGGTGTCACTACAGCCCAATTGGGCTTAGAGAAAAATAGAGGCGGTTCTTTGTCATCCACGCCCATTTCCCTGGCATGAGCTGCATAATTCCGTCCCACACAATAAACGTGATTTACGGGAAAACTATTGTCTGATCCTTGAATTGGTAAAGTAATGGGTTCAGGTTTTGGAAATTGAAATGACATTAAACTGTAAAAAGCATGAATCGCATTATATTATCAAAATCGCTTGCTTCAAATGCTACTGTTTTTGCATCTACGAGTGTTGCTCCGGGATAATGTGACGCCCGATAAGCAAGTTGTTGCTTAATAAATCTAACTTCCAATGAAAATGAATCAGGATGGGTCCAAATACATTTTTTCAGATTACTTGATAAGGTTACTTTTACTTTTTCCCTTATCGCTTTTCTTGATAATTCCGGCTGAATGTTGATTGTTGAATCGCCTACGCCAACCATGGTGGCGTGTGTTGCTGTATTTGGGCTTACATCTTTTACTTCTTCGCACAGGCCTGCATCTCCAGAAACAAAAACCAGTGGTATCCCATGTTTGGCGGCAATATTACCATGGAGAAAAAATTCAGACGTTTGCTGCCCGTTAATAAAAACAGAATCCAGTTTAGATGATGATAAGGTGTGAGCCAAGGGGTTTCCTCCCTTTCCTGCCATGGAATGATAGCCCACCATCATCAATGCATCGAAGGACTCATCCAGTTCCTGAACCATTGAATAGGGATGGCCACTCCAGCCTCGAATGAGTTTTACATTTTCCGGGAGTTCTTCTGATAAAATATTTCGACCAGAATAGTGAGCATCTTTTACCCAAATTTCTTTTGCCCCTGCATCATTGGCACCTTCGCAGGCCGCCACAACTTCCTGAGTCATTTTTGCCTGGAATTGAGTGTAAACGGAAGGTTTGTTGTGATCCACTTCGTCCCAATGGGTAACTCCTGTAATACCTTCCATATCTGCGCTGATATATATTTTCATTATATTCCTAGATTAATTTGACCGGAAAACTAACCCAATTTGGTAGAATTAAAAAAGCATCCACTATTAAGTGAAGGCTTTTTTAATAAAATGTAAATAGAAAGATTAGGAAGAAACTAAATCTTCTGACCAAGATTTATGCATTCCTTCATTAATTGTTTCTGAATAGTTATAATTTTTATAATTAATAATGAGCTTAACTGATTGGGGATTATCTAAAAAGGCGGCTTTTGCAGTAGCATTAAAATTGAATTGAATATAGTGAACGGAGCTAATTTTATTTGATTCCTCTCTACCAGTCTCAAATTCAGCATAAATTTTTTGATCTTCAATCTCAAAATAAATCGCTTTGCCTTCTGTAAGTCCAATAAACTGATTCAACACAGGTCGAATTTGAGCTTCATCAGTCACTTCAATAAATAAAGTTGCACTCAGTCCATTTACCAAAGGGAGCAACGAATTGTACACATCTATCTCTTCTTGAATTTGATTATCATGCACCATACGTTCAGCACGCATCATTTCCTGAATTTGAAATTTCATTGTTTTTCGATTTTCAAACGTGATGGTAATATTGGGGCCCAGAGAAATACGGCGCATCTTTTTATAATCCATCAATTCACTGCGGTAATCATTTCGAACTTTTTCATATTCTATAATGTTCATTAAATCTGATATTACAATTGGTTTCATTTTTCCCCTTAATTTTGATTTAAACCGTACGCTTTATGTAATTCTAAAATGGGGTGACTCGGTGCCACATCCCCTTCACTGGCTTGGGTTAATTGATGACTTGCTAAACTACAATCAGAACAAACAATGTCTGCATCTTGCTTATTGATATCATTAACACAACGTTCTGCCACCTTCATGGACGCTTCAAAATATTCCCTTTTCATGCCCCATCCACCATCCATGCCGGAACATCGATTTATAAGATTCACTTTTGTATTTGGAATCAATTTTAAAATATCTCGTCCCTTAAATCCCATTTGCTGTGCCTTCAAATGACAACTCACATGGTAATTCACTGTACCAATTTCATTTTCGAAATTTGTATCGAGTTTTCCTTGTTTATGGAGGTAAACCATGTACTCTGAAATATCAAAGGTATTTTCTGATATTAATTTTATTTTTTCATTCATTTCCAAATAATCTGGATATTCCTTTTTCAAGGTTAAACTACATGTAGGCGGTCCAGTAACAACAATTTTATATCCATCTTTCACCCATTTACTTAATTCAGCCACATTGGGATAAGCTTGTTTTTTAAATCCTTCAAAATCTCCAGGACTTAAATAAGGGGCACCGCAACACTGTTGATCTGGGTAAATACATTCAACGCCATTATGCTCTAATATTTCTACGGCACCCTTCCCGAGGTTTACATCATGAGCATTGGTAAAACATGTACCAAAAATGACTACTTTATCTATAGGGTCAGAAATATTGGATTGATGGGATTTAAACCATTTTTGAAACGTGTTGGTTTGGAATTTTGGTAATATTCGTTTCCGATGAATACCGATGATTTTTTCCATCATGTATCGGATAAAAACAATGCGATTAAAAATGTTTAATATGGGGCCAAAAATAGATCCAATCTTCCCCGTAAAATCAGTATTGGCAAAAAATTTATCATTAGTTCTAACTCCCCGTTCTTTTGTGCGAATAGCTTGGGCACGAGTTATTAATTTGGGGAAATCTAGTTGAAATTCATGATCCTTTCCCGGTGTATAAGGGCATATGGGATCACATAATTTGCACTGGTAACATAGGTCAATGATTTCCCATCGTTCTTCTTCAGTTAGGTCGGATACTTCACCGCGAAACTCTACTTCTATACTCGCATTCGATGCATGCTCACCTTCTGGGAGATCTAAATACTCACTTCTTTCAGCTTCTTTACCGACCCGACCTTCTGCTTCTGCAATCTCACGCTTCCGTGATCCGGCATTATCTATAGAATCAAATAAAGATGGAAAAGATGGACATAGATTAAAACAAAGGCGGCAGCCAATACATACATCATAGATACGATCCATTTCCTGATAGAGAGAACCTTTATCCCAATACAATTGATTGGTTATATCATATACTGTATTTTGTGTATCGGAATGATTGAGCAATTAAAGTTACTCTTAAGAATTAAGCTGATTATCGGGTTCAAGAAAAGAACCCGATAATCAATCAACTGATTTATAAAGAATCGAGTGTTTGCTGAAATTTACCCGCATGGGATTTTTCAGCACGAGCAAGTGTTTCAAACCATTCTGCAATTTCATCATGGCCTTCTTCACGTGCTGTTGCAGCAAAACCAGGATACATTTCTGTATATTCATATGTTTCGCCAGCTACTGCTGCTGCCAAGTTTGTATCAGTAGAACCGATTGGTTTTCCTGTTGCAGGATCACCCACTTCTGATAAAAACTCTAAGTGTCCAAACGCATGCCCAGTTTCACCATCGGCTGTATTTTTAAAAACGCCTGCAGCTTCCGGATATCCTTCAATATCTGCTTGCCGCGCAAAATACAAATAACGACGATTGGCCTGAGATTCACCAGCAAATGCCGCTTTCAGGTTTTCGTGGGTTTTTGTTCCATCTAATGCCATTATACTCTCCTTTATTTATTATGTTTATGACACGTACCGATAATCGTCATTAGAACATCATCGGCCTCAAACTTATATTGTTTCTTTATAGTATTACGAATTTGCTCATCAAATAATTGCACATCAATCAAATCACCACAAATTTTGCATTTCAGATGATCATGTGGCTCTCTATTCCAATCGTACCGTGCAATATTTCCGTCATATATGGTATTAATTAATTGTGCATCATCCAATTGTTTCAAATTTCGATAAACTGTACCTAAACTAATGTTAGGGATTTTTACCTTCGCCTTTTGGAAAATCCAATCAGCGGTTGGATGAGAATTTGTACCATATACAATTTCTTGAATAGCTTCTCTTTTATGACTATATCGCATAAGTAAGATTAAGTATAAATAGTAATAATTCCTATTATTGTTTATTTATTTTTTAAATATATATAATTCAGTCGTAAATTTTATGAGATAATTACTAACTATTTAGCGAAGGAAAAAATAATGGCAAAATATGAATGTGAACATTGCGGTATGGGTGTAGCTGATATGAAATGTGCAAAATGCGGTGAATCACTTGAGCATGATCATATAACGAAAGATGATGGCACTAAGGTCGCTATAGCAAAATGCCCTTCGGGCTGTGGAAAAATCAAATCGCCCATGTGTTGTGGTCACGATATGAGTTGTGAACTCAGTTAATTATTTTTACTAAAAATGAAAAAACCTCGCCAATTAGCGGGGTTTTTTCTTATAAGAAGTGTTAGTTACTTGTAGCAAACCACGGCTTATGACACCAATTATGACCAAAACGCCTCCTATTTGGGCATTACCACTCATTATTTCGCCTAAAAAGAAAAAGGCCAGTATGGGATTGAAAATAGGTTCAATTACCGGATAAATAATGGCATCTAATGCAGAGACATACCGAATAGCTTTACTAAAAAACACGTAGGATAAACCTAATTGCACAATCCCTAAATAAGAAATCCCTATCCAAGGCTTCATCTCAAATGTAACATCGCTGGTAATAAAGGGAATACATACAAAAAAAGTAATCAAATTCCCCAGTAGTACTGAATCAATTGGTCGACCCATTTTTTGTTTTCGCATGAATAAAATTGTAGCTGCAAATCCAAATCCAGCGATTAAAGCAGCGATATTCCCCCAAAATTCTGTAAAAGATAATTCATCAAAAAAGAAAAGTCCTAGACCTAATAGCATTAAGAAAATAGTGATCCAATCAACTGTATTAGATTTTTCACCGAGGAGCGAGAAACTGAAGATCGCCACATAAACTGGTGCAGTATACTGAATCAAAATAGCATTTCCTGATGTAGTCATTTTATTTGCGAGAACAAAAAATATGACCATAATCGCATAGGATATGGCACCGCCCACTGTAAACTTTCCAAATCTGAGATGGGTCGGTTTATCATACAAAAATATTACAAGTGCAGCAATTCCACTTCGAATGCCAGCTAAGACCAAAGGAGGCCAAGGAATCACTTTAACCATGAATCCGCCTGTACTCCAAATAATGCCTGTCAGAAGAAGAAGCCCGATAGCAGAGGATCGTTTCAAACAAGATCTCGGATAAAGGGTTTAGCATAATGGCTAATTATTGCTAGTAGAATAACAGAAGTAATGATGGCGACGGCAGCATCTTGTGAATACCCTGTTACCGTCATTCCTAAAGCTGTCCCAGCCGCAGGTGGATGTTCAAAATCCAGTACAACCATAGCAAGTAGGGTAATGCCCACTGCCAACGCATGCCAAAGAGCACCAAATAAAAGAAAATCCATTAATGGAAAAACAGCAAAACAGGAGCCCACAAAAAATCCAAGCAAATGCCCACCAATAATCCGCTTTGGTTGTCCGGATATATTATTCGGCATTGCAAATACAATAAACGATGTTGCTCCAATGCTGGCAATCACCACTGCATGTTCCATACCCAGTACGAGTGTAATAAAAAATACAGCAATCGACGCGTACACACTTTGAAGAACATAAGTGCGCCAGTGAGACGGAAATTTTGGATCTATTTTCATTTTATTTTTACTAATAGGTGCGCCAATTAACACCAAGTTTATCAACTATAAGAAGCCTTGAGTGCACCTTCGCAACTTTTTTGGACTATTTAATTTCGAGGAAATTACCCAGTGGTTCCTGACATTTTAAAAACAAAAAACCCTCTACCATTATAGCAGAGGGTTTTCCCTTTTTGGTATGAAAAGGGGTTTTAAAAACCTTTAATAGTTCCTGATTTTTTATAAAGCTGCCAAACGATATGCCATCCAAGTGCTACCATGATCATCAAGACTAACCAGTTGGTTGAGTCTGTAATACCGAATTGCCCTCCGGCAAAAGGCGTTGTGTGTTGATTGATCATTGTCCACATTAATGGAAAACTCATGTAGGTATTATGCTTCGAACGAAGCCCAGCCAATCCGGCATCAGCAGGATCAGGTGCTGCACCATTTTTAATGGCTGTAATAATTCTTTGTTGGGCGGGCCAAATGCGATACCATACATTGAAAGCCATATTGGTTCCTAAGAGAGCACCAAGATGAATATTGAATGCGCGATAGCTGAATCCAGCATAAAACTTCATCAGATAAACCACACCAGCAATGAGTAAAAAACTAACTATTGTGATTACACGAACATCTTTTATTAACCCACTGCTATAAAGATAATCATAAAGAAAAACAGCAACAAAGGTTACCAATAACATAACGTGCGCAAGAGATGTTACTTCGGTTCCTGCTTCGAACATGAGATTTCCAGCAGATTCGCCCATTACAAGGGCGCCATCCCAAAAGACTACATAGAGGAGTACAATACCCGTGATCAAGGTCCAGGCTGCACCCCAACGAAAAAAGTAGAGAGCACGAGGCATAAGCTCAGGCACAACCTTTTGTTTTGAATCTGCATCCATGGTTGCCACAACGTGACCATTTATCCAGTTAAAAAAGTAGAGTAGACCAATCCAGATAATACCTGCAATAATGTGGAGCCATTTAAAAATTGGATGTAATGCTTCCATTATTTATTTCCTTTTCTTATTAATAGAATTTTTGATTTTTCAGACAATGAATTTAGATGAAGTAAGTTTGTGATTCAAATTAAAGAGATAAAATTTTATGCATCAGGATAAGGAAATAATTTTTCTAGAGATATGACTTTCCCATACTCATCTCGGTAAACAACATGATCTCTCTTGAATTTTGTATAGGAATCTAATCCTGACGCTGCTGCTAACGTTTGCAAACCATTTCTTAATGTGATTACATAATTTAAAACTCTCCATTTCTTTTCATCTACAACCAAGGCTTTTTGGTGTTCAGGATCTGTTGTCGCAACCCCAACCGGACATTTATTCGTATGGCATTTTTGAGCTCCAATACACCCTACTGAAATCATCATTCCTCTTGCAATATTAATTAAGTCAGCTCCTGATGCTAAAGCAATTGCAATTTTATCTGGGCTAAAAAGTTTACCACTCGCAAATATTTTGACTCTATCTCTTACACCTGTTCTTCTAAGTGCATCATCACAATAAATTAATGCTGATTTAATGGGAACTCCCATTGAATCCGCCATTTCTTGATAAGTTGCTCCTGATCCACCTTCACCTCCATCAACTGTAATAAAATCAGGACCTCTAGATGTTTTAGCCATGTAACTGGCTAATTCATCAGCGCTATCAGGACCTCCCATGACAATTTTAATTCCAACGGGTTTACCCCCTTCTTCACGCATTCTATCAATAAAGTCAAACAAGGTAGGGAAATCATGAAATTGTCTATGTCTATTGGGTGAATCCACTGTTTTCCAAGGTTCTACGCCACGAATTGCTGCAATTTCTTCATTAATTTTGCTTCCCTCTACATGTCCACCTCGAATTTTAGCTCCCTGAGCTAATTTAACTTCAAAACAACGTAATTGAGGGTTGGAAGCTTTTTCCTTAAATTTTTCCCAACTAAATGTACCATCTTCATTTCGAACTCCAAAAATACCTGATCCTATTTGCATTATAACATCCCCACCGCCTATTGTGTGATAAGGGGCAAGCCCTCCCTCACCAGTATGAACCCATGATCCAGTGGCAGCGCCTAGCCCATAACTCATAGAGCTAATAGCATTTTCTCCAAGGGCACCATAGCTCATAGCACTCATACCAACCGGGCCTCTTACTTTCCATGGCTCTTTGCAATTAGGACCAATAATAATTGCATCTTCTTCAGGAAGAATCCATGGTGAGACATCTACATCCTCCAAGTGCTCTGTCCTCGAAAAAAGACCCTCAGTGCCAATATATCTCTTTGAAGGAATCTTTGGTAATAATTCTACTTTCATTTCCTCCTTCTGCTTGGGAAACATTGAATTGCGAAGATAAAGGCCCGGTTTTTCAAAGTCTCTTTTTGATCCAAATGCAATTACTGTTTTTAAATATTTACCCTGAACAACAATATTTGCAAAATCTGATCTATTGAAAGGCCTGCCTTCATCATCAGCATCAAACATATACTGTCGAAGCTCAGGGCCCAACATTTCTAAAAAATATCGAACTCTTCCCAAAAGAGGAAAGTTTCTTAAAATTGAATGCTGACTTTGGCGGCTATCATGAATATACCAGAATAGAAAAAGGATAGGCGGGACAGATATCATAATGAGCACAAGGCTTGTTAATACAGTTAATCCTAAATCCTGAAACATTTCAATCTCCTTTTAATTTGGTAAGACCATCAAGTTAATACTATTTAACAATCAATATTGGACAGGAGCAATCTTCCATTACGTTCAAGGGTTTACTTCCCTTGAAAAATTTCATAAGTGGATTTTTGCTTGAAGCACCCATAATGACAATATGGTTATCCCCTGCTTCGTTTTTAATGATTTCTGATGGGTCGCCCACACGATAAATATTTTGATATTGAATGCTTGTTCTCCTCATAAATTTTCCAGCCCTTTCTGCAGCATCTTTATATCCATCTTTAAATCGGTCAACTTTACTTACCGTCAGGATATCAACATCAATCTTAAATGCTTGGGCAACTCTCACCCCAAATTTTACGGCGCCTTTTGTTCCTGTTGAATCATCGACTGCCAATAAAAGCCTGTATTTCTGATTTGGATCAAATTGGTTAACGATAAAAATGGAGCTATCGATGTATTGGACCAAATCGTGAGCCATTCGCCGTTCGCCACTCCCCCCAATTATGGTTACATCATAATGACCCTGTCTAACTTCATCCCTTAATTGCTGGATGATATCACCATTTCTCAAGATTAAACCCACTTCCTGTGTCATACGCCCTTCCAGATGCACTTCGCACCGATCATCATCTGTCTGAATAAGTTTATCTGTATTAAAATCGCTGTCTTCCGAATCGGAATGGATATATTTATTCTCAACCAAATATTCATATGCCCATTGGAGTACATCCACACCTTTTCGATCTAGCTCCCAATTATCCAGATTTTCTTGAGCAAGCTTTACTTCTGATGTACTGAATGCACTGATTTTTTCACCCACATATACGATATCTACGGCCGCATTAAATGCCTTGGCAACACGCATGCCCAATTCAAGGGTGGGACCAGAATAGTCCTTACTTCCGATTGCAATGAGAAACTTCACGATAAATATGGCCAGTATAAGTTTGAAATTAAATACAGGATGACCATGGAAATGACAAAGAGTTTCCAACCTGCTTTAAGGTAATCACTTGATTTCACCAGCCCACTGGAATGTATAATCATACAGGTGGGTGATGCTACAATTGTTAAATAAGCAAAAGAGGAGGCAATGGATGTGGATATGCCCAGAATAATTGGATTCCCGCCCATATCCAATACAACTGGACCCAGAACCGCCACCGTAGCCGCATTGCTTAAAAAGTTTGTTAGAATTCCAGTGAGAAATACAGAAATGAACCATTGCATGAACCCGAGATTATTTACCAGCATACTCATCCCATTGATGGATTGAGTTGCTACCCATTCAGCGGCTCCAGTCTCTTTCATTTGGACTCCAAGTGATATAGCTGCACCAAATAACAGAATTACACCCCAGTTGGTATTTCGGTTGATATCCTGCCATTCGATGAGACCAAAAGATAAATAAAGAAATACTCCGATCAATGCGACGATACCCAGCCCGAGATACGGGCTCAAAAATACCCAGCCCAGAAATACCAGAAAGAATATGCCAATGGCCATTATTTGATTGCCAGTCATTGCCCCAGTTTTAGCCACTTTCACCTTTAATTTTCGAACAGCCGAATCCAAAACACGTTGGTCTGGCTTGAACGTAATCCAAAGTATTGCCGCAGCGATTGGTATTTCCAATAAAAGCATGGGATAGGCATACTTGATCCAGTTCAAATAGGAGATATTCCCCAATCCAAATTCTGAAATATAACCAATCATAATTACATTTCGGCCGCCGCCGGATGGTGTCCCAATGGACCCCATGGCACATCCATAGGCAATGGAGAATAAAAGAATGGTAGATAAACGGTGAATGGTCTTCTGATCACCGCTTGTATTCCGGAGCAACGTCAGCGCCACCGGCAGCATCATGGCCGCCACAGTATGTTCTCCAATAAAAGATGACAAGATAGCTGATATGGCCACAAATCCAAAAACGATCCGCCATGTTTTGTTACCCGTAAGTTTGATAATGCCCAACGCTAAACGTTTGTCCAATCCCTGGCTGACAATGGCCACCGCCATCATCAATGATCCCATAATAAAAAATACCGCATCACTCATAAAGGATGTTGCCACTCCGTTAGGAGTGTCGATTCCCAGTACTACTTCCAAAATCAGGATCAAAATTGCCACTGCCGGTAAGGGAATTACTTCACCAATAATCAAAATAAGCACAATAACCACGATAATCAGGGTGCGGTGAGCTTCAGGGGATAAGGAAACCGGAGATGGGATATAAAAAAGAACCAGGCTAATGGCAAACGCAGCGATCAACCAGCGTTTGCGGGTGACCCAATATAGAAGATCGGCGATGGTTTGGTTCGAAAATCCTAACATTTAGGATGGCAATTTAGTAAGGATTATTCGTCAGTGCGTACACTCACTGGGGACTTTTGTCCCATCAGCCAGTATGGCCCATTTCCAAATGGGAACCCGTTTTTTCAGTTCGAAAATGAAACAATCCATGGCTTCAATTGCTTCTTTTCTATGTTTTGACCAAATGGATACATGTAAACTCGTTTCCCCAATCTCCACTTTTCCCATTCGATGTTTACAAAACAAATCATTGATGGGATATTTTTTACACGTTTTTTCCGCAAGAGTAGTGAGTTCCGCTTCGGCCATACCTTCGTAATGTTCGTATTCTAATGCTACGATTTTCTTGCCATGTTCAGTATCCCGAACCCGTCCATTAAAGGTCAATTCTGCCCCATCCTGATTTCGATCATCATTGGATGGAAATGGCTCAATGGGCCCATTAACAATTTCTACAATAACCATCTATCCACCCTGTACTGGCGGGATGAATGCCACTTCATCACCATCTTGTAATTCAGTTTCATCAGGAACATATTTCTGATTTAGAGCAATTCTCAAGGAAATTCCATCTAATTTCCCATTGGCTTTTCCTCTAATGAATTTTTCCAATTGAAATGTGCTTGTCCCAGATTCAAATTCCAAGTTTAAATTATCTATTCCCAAGGCATATTTTACTTGGGAAAAACATTTTACTTTTATTTTTATCATAATTCGATTATTTGTGTAATATGGCTCATTCCATCATAAACCAGTAATTTCCCAACCAGATTTGGTGTTATACCAACAATAAGTTTTACAGCTTCAAGCGCTTGGATATTGCCGATAATTCCTGGAACCATGCCCAATACTCCGGCATCAGCGCAGGTATCCCCACCAGATGGCGATTCGGGAAATAATTCACAATACCCTGAACTTCCATTTACATTTAAAATAGCTACCTGCCCTTCGTAACGAAATAAGCCGCCATAAACCATGGGGACATTCGCTTCTTTTGAAAATTTATCAATCAATTGGCGAGCTTGGATATTGTCAGTAGCATCAATTATCACATTAGCATCTTGAATAAAATTCATACCATTTTCTTCGTTAAAATAATTATCAATGGGTACAATGACTGCCTTGTTATTTAATTGTTCTAATCTTTCTTTGGCTACTTCAACCTTTAACCTGTTAAGATCGTCTGCCCCATACAAAGGTTGTCGATGAAGATTAGAAAGTTCTACAATGTCCCCATCTATCAATATCAATTTTCCTACACCAGCAGTTATAAGCGATTGTGCAGCGGGGCATCCCAGTCCACCCATGCCAACAATAGCTACAGTTGCGTTCAATAGTTTTTTCTGACCATCCATTCCTATTTCGGGCAAAATTGTTTGACGGGACCATCGGCTCAGATCTTTCTTTTTAGTTTGAAATTCAATCCAGGCCTGTGCGCCGCCCAATAAACTAAAAGTATCATCTAATTCATTCTCTATTATCATTCCTTCTGTTACAATACCAAATTGGCAAACCAGCACTTTAGATCCTTTCATGTTTGGAATAGATCCACCGTTAGAAGTAATGGTTTCTAGACCATCCATTGGAAATTCATTTATCTGTTTTTCTGAACGAACATCTACTACAGTGAATTCGTCTTTGCGTTTATGAAGTTCTTTGGGTGTTAAAATCATTTAATGAACTTCCAAGGCAGCATATTCACTTCAATTGGTGCACCCGGTTGCAACAGATTATCCCCCGGCTTCGTTCCAAGGATACAATTAGCCTGTAAAGATGATGACAGCATATGAGATCCAAGCTTTGTGGATGGTTGACATACCAATTGACCATTCTCAATCCATGCATCTCCAAATAAAAATCGATATTTCACTTTTTCTCTCGGGAATGGTTTTTTCAATATTCCTGTTACTTTTTTGGATTCCTTCTTGCCCATCATAGTTTCAAGCACAGGCCATACCCATTCCATGAATCCAATATAAGATGATACTGGATTTCCCGGTAATCCAAAAATTAATGTAGAATTTCCTGTTCCAAAAAAGAGTGGTTTCCCTGGCTTCTGAGCCACCTTCCAAAAATGTTCTAGCACACCCAATTCAATAAAAACGTCTCGGACATAATCATATCGCCCCATTGAAACGCCACCTGAAGAAATAATCACATCACAAGTTTCCAATGCACTAGATAAAAATTCTCTCAAAGAATCTTTATCATCTTTGATCACATCTTGCATAACAACTTCACCGCCGGCTCTATCTACCAATTCTTTAAAAACATATAAATTCGAATTATATATTTGCCCTTCGCCTAAATCTTTGCCCGGCTCAATCAACTCATCTCCCGTTCCAAAAATGGCAATCTTTGGCTTTTTAGAGACTACTATTTCCCCATATCCAAATGTGGCGCAGGTCCCTATTTCACTGGGTGTTGCAGTCGTCCCTTTTTGAATCAGAATTTCTCCTTCTTTGATCTCTTCGCCCATTTTTCGGATATGTTTTCCCGGGAATGTTTCAATCATAATTTGGACTGTACCTGAATCGGAAAACCCACTACTGTTTTCCACCATAATAATTGCATCAGCCCCATCAGGGATTTTTGCCCCAGTCATGCATTGGATACATTCACCAGGATTTAAACCAACATTACTTGGTGTCCCTGCCGAGCTGATACTGACCATTGTTAATGTAACCGGATTTTCTGGGCTGGCACCTTTTGTATCTCTAGACCGAACCGCAAACCCATCCATGGCAGAATTATCAAATTGTGGAGATGGGAAAGACGCCACTACATCTTGCCCTAAAACACGATTCCCAGCTAGAGTTAGGTGTACTCGTTCAGATTGTAATTCAAATGTGTTATTATTGATAATGGACTTTGCTTCTTGAAGAGATATCATAACAGTCCTTTTATTAAGAACATGATAGCAATGAAAATAACACTACCCATGACCTTCTGAATTGTTTTCGGTTCAAACTGTACTGCACCAAAATAGGAGCCGCCAAATCCACCGATTAGAACTGCAATCGCCAATGGTAAAATAAATTGTAGATCAAATGTGCCTATTTGAGCTCGAGCAATAACGCCCACAAGTGAATTCACCCAAATGAACATAGCACCGGATGCAGCTGCTTCCTTTTCCGTCCCAAGGCCAAACATGATAATAAGCGGTACAAGATAAATACCACCCCCAATGCCAACTGCACCTGCGATAAATCCTAAGACGCCGCCTAAACTAAAAATAAAGATCCATTTTTGAATGCCAGTCAATTGAATAGATATTTTTAAATCATCTATAAGGTAAATCCGTATTACAACAAAAATAAGTGTAATCAATAAGAATATGTTAAATATCCTTTCAGGTAATTCTTGGCTACCAGCAAAGTAGGCCATTGGAATAGATGTTACCAAAAATGGAATAATTAAATTGAGTCGACTGTGCCCATTTTTCCAAAAATGAATCATACCAATAAATGTTACAATCAGGTTCAAAGTAAGCGACGTAGTAGGGATAATTTGGTAACTGATTCCAATAATTGCCATGAGTGCTGTATAGGATGATCCACCACCTAACCCAACACTGGAATAGATAAAGGCAATCAACAAAAAAAGAAATGGCAGTAAATAATCCATTAATGTTTTTCACCCATCATCATATGAAACGAATGGAATATTGTCGGAACCAAAACGTTCAAAGCGTCTTTTGCAGCACCCATACTACCAGGTAAGCAAATAATAATGGATCCATTAAATACGCCAGCCGTCAGTCTTGATAATATGGCTGTTTTGACTTTGCCCCGCCCATATGCGTGAAGCGCTTGTTCCACACCAGGCAACTTTGAATGAAAGATTTTTTCCATGGTTTCAATGGTTAAGTCTCTGGGGCCTAATCCAGTTCCGCCCGTGGTTATGATTAATTCAACACCATCTTTTACCCAATTTTGAATGGTGGGAATTAATTTTTCAGAACCGTCTGGAAATGTTTCATGATGATTCACAACGCAACCTGCATCAGAAAAACCATCAATTAAGATAGGTCCGGATTTATCTTCCCCTTGACCAGATGAAATACTATCACTTAATGTAATCACACCTACATTGGGCCGATATTCAACCGCATTGTCCGACTTACCCCCGACTTTCTTTACCAATTTTATTTCACCAATGATCATACTTTTATCTACCGATTTACACATATCATAAATGGTGATTGCTGCTCCAGATACAGCAGATAAAGCTTCCATTTCTACCCCTGTCGCTTCTTTGGTTTTAACAATGGATCGAATACAAATAGCATCCGACTCAAACTCAAATTCAATATCAACATATGACAGATTCAATTGATGGCACATGGGAATCATTTCTGCCGTTTTTTTCGCAGATTGAATTCCAGAAATTTTAGCTGTGGTTAGCACATTCCCCTTGGGAAGTGCATCATTCTGAATGGTTAAAATGGTTTCCGGAAGCATGGATATTTTTCCTTCTGCTTTTGCTATCCTAACAGTCACAACTTTATCGGTTACATCCACCATTTTGACATTCCCTTTTTTATCTAAATGTGAAAAATTATTCATATTAGCCCCCTATTTGGGTCATGGATTCCCGGTTGTCACTGCCCTGCTTCTGAGCTGCCCAACCATCTTTAAATTTATTCTTCATGGCACTGCGAATTATTTTCCCAATTTCCATATCAGATTTTCCTTTCCGCATTGCATCTCGAAGATTTGTTTCTTTTTGGCTATAAAGACAGTTCAACAATTTTCCATCCGCCGTAATTCTGATGCGATTACATGCACCACACAAATTGCGCGAATAAGCTGGAATGACTGCCACTTTACCCTTATAATCATTCACCTGAAATACATGGTGTTCTGTTCGAGAACCGTCGATTGGTTTCAATTCATCAACCTGGTTTTGTATATCGGACACAATATGATCTGCACCATAAAATTTACCCGTCTTCCAAATCTGATGAGAATCGAAAGGCATCAATTCAATAAAGCGAACAGTAATATTATTTTCTTTTGTCAATCTCACAAAATCCATGAGTTCATCATCATTAAAAGCACGCATGGCGACCACGTTCAGTTTGATGGATTGAATGGATGATTGCATCACTTTATTGAGGCTATTTAAAACCATACCTAAACCATCTCGTCGAGTGATTATTTTAAATTTATCCGGATTCAATGTATCCAGACTAATATTTATTCCTGACAAACCCGCTCTTTCCAATTCTTGAATGTGTTTAGAGAGTAACAATCCGTTTGTCGTTAAATGAACTGACTCAATACCTGCAGTTTCTTTTGCAAATTGAACGAGTTTCAATAAATCTTTTCGAAGTAACGGTTCACCACCAGTAAACCGGATTTTTGATACACCCATTTGGGATGTTAAATCAATAAGTTTTAATATTTCTTCTGTAGTTAGGAGTTTATCTTTGCTTCGAAAATCAATACCTTCTTCCGGCATACAATAAATACAGCGAAGGTTGCATTGTTCATTTAAGGCAAGGCGTAAATAATTAAAAGTTCGACCGAATCGGTCAATGATGGGTGCAATGGATTGATCCAGCACGCCACTAAATGGGGTGGATGTAATTATATTTTCTTTCATTCTCATTCCAAGTCATTCCCCTGATGAATCGGGGGAAATCGGGAGCAAATCTCGACGTTTCCGTTAAGACCGTACCGGCCTAATACCTTACTTGATTAAATCAAACGTAGGTAATTCAGCTAAAAGAATTAAGACAATTTATTCTTCTTTATTAATATAAAATTGGTTTTTTTGTGGCGTTAAAGGTCGCGCCATCCACAGTGGTCTTCGTAAACCATCCGGATGTGTTTCACGATCTATTGCCCATGCGTTCCACTTTTTAAAATGTTCAAATGACTTATTCGTATCTACATAAACGTCGCCATATTTCTCACCCGGTTCTGGCACAGTTATACTCACTTTCTGAAGCCAGCAATGAGCGCCGGAAATTGGATCTGGATTAGCCGCATGGGTAATATTTTGATGGACACCACCATCGCGCCACCAAACACGATTTGTGTCTGAATCTTTTGATTTCCACGGTTCAACACCTTTCACCGTTTTCATCTTCCATTGACCAGAACCCAAGTTTTGAATATCAACCGTATTGGTCATTAGACGATTTCCCGCATCTTGTTGGCGGCGCCATCTTCCAATATGGTGAGAACAAGCCACCACGCCGGGCTTTATTGCTTCTGTCACCCAAACTTTATCCACGAACCAACCAATGGGTGTGGTAATCTTGAGTAAATCACCGTTGTCCACCCCAAGCAGTTCAGCATCTTTGGTATGAATCCAAATAGGATTTTTATGGGCAATTTCTGTGAGCCATTTAGCATTGGCCGATCGGGAATGAATATGCGTCGGCAATCTAAAATTTGGTAATAAAACACATTCATTTTTGCTTTTATCCATTTCATCTGGATGCACATGGCTTTTAATCCGATATCCCGGAGTGGCGTGTTCCGGATAACCAAAATCCACCATGGTTTGAGAATAAATTTCTTGTCGTTTGGATGGTGTTGGAAACCCACCAAAATTCTTCCCATCGACTTGGATGCCAACCACATTACCATCTTTTTCAATTTGGCCATTCTCTTGGACGATGGCACCATTCATAGAATCATCAGAAACAGCATCTTCATTTTTCACATACACTTCAGGATCAACCATAAATGCGCCGAACTTTCGCATGTATTCTAACGCAGATAATCCTTCTTTCTCCGCCGCTTCCTGCAAACCATTCGTATGTTCGAAAATGTATTGATAATATTCGTCAATGTTGATTTTTTCACCATCGCGATAGGGACTTATAAAATGTTTTCTTATTCCCAAATCGCCATCTTTGTCAATGCGCCAGGATAACTCAATCCAGAATTCATCTTCTTCCCACACTTCCCCAGGATTTACTTCATACGTGAATTCCACTTCTTTTCCATCGCGGCGAGCTTTCTCACGTAACACCGGCTGTCGAAAAGCGATCCAAACTCCTGATTGTGTTTCGTAAGAATTAATATCGTGTCGCTCTGACGCGTGCCCCATGGGTAAAACATAATCGGCAAAAAAAGCGGTCTCGTTCCATGTGGGTGTTAGGGCAATATGGCATCCAACTTTTTCTGCATCAGACAACATTTCAATCCAGCTGAATCCGTCAGGATAAGTCCAGACCGGGTTGAACACACGGGTGAAATACACATCCATTGATCCACGACCATCCTTGATCAAATGGGGCAAAATCTGGCTCATTTCATAATGAGACAATGTGTATTCTTTGGGCCAAGATAATTCATTCCACGCATCGGGGCCTGGTGGCGTATCAAAAAATTCTGGATGAAATTTATTCCATGCGCTTGGTGAAGTTCCACCTTCTGTCCCAACCGAGCCAGTGAGCACGTTCAACAAATGAAGTGTCCTTGATACTTGCCATCCGCCGAGATTTCCGATGGATGGACCGCGCCAAACATGGGTGGAGAGTTTGCTTCCTGCTTTTCCAACCAGACGTGCTACACGAACAATTTGGTCCGTTTCAATTTGGGCTTCTTTGGCAGCGTATTCCGGTGTGTATTCAGCCCATTCTTCGCTCAATCGCTTGATGAATTGGTCAAATTCAATGGGATCATCCGGGTGTAATTTTTTTAGATAGTCATCCCAGTTCAACCAATTTTCCATATAATGGCGATCATACATTTCTTCATCTAAAATAATCTTGGCCATGGCCAGATAAACTGCCGATTCACTGCCGGGATAAGTAGGCATCCATTCATCTGCCATCGATGCCGTATTTGATAGGCGCGGATCCATAACAATAAGTTTGGCGCCTTTCATCATGCCTTCCATAATACGTTGGGCATGGGGATTAAAATAATGACCCGTTTCTAAGTGCGATGATGCCAACAAAATCACTTCGGCATTGGTATGATCCGGGCTTGGACGATCATATTTATGCCACAGGGCATAACCGGTTCGTGCGCCGGCAGAACAAATATTGGTGTGGGAATTGTGCCCATCCACACCCCAGGCTTTCAGGACGCGCTCGGCATAACCTTCATGTCCGGGACGGCCCACGTGATAAACCACTTTCTCTTTACTTTTTCGCAAAGATGCAGCTATCTTTTCCGAAATTTCATCCATGGCTTGATCCCAAGTGATACGTTCCCATTTCCCTTCGCCGCGTTCGCCAACACGTTTTAATGGATATAAGATCCGCTCCGTATCATTGATTTGATTAATAGTAGCAGGGCCTTTAGCGCAATTTCGTCCACGACTTCCCGGATGGTGAGGATTCCCTTCAAACTTTCGTACTTCATTGGAATCCTTATCAACATAAGCCAAGAGACCGCAAGCCGATTCACAATTGAAACAAGTGGTGGGAACTATGGAATAATGCCGTTCTTTTTTCTCCGGCCAAGCCAATGCATCTAATTCTGTGAAATCATCCCATTCACTGGGGTCAGGATATTTATAAAGTTCCCGTGGCCCTTCCATTGCAAACTCTTCGGACCAATCAGGACGGTCAGATATCTTCGAGATAATCCCTAAAGATTCTGAAAATGTTTCTATCCAACTACGTTTCATAATTAACT
>CAZCHA010000021.1:0-20650 GCA_964498175.1 uncultured bacterium | reverse complement strand
GAAAGATTGTATGAAAACTCTCTTTGAGGCCTCCTATTACAACAATCTTGGTGGACATGTGAAAGAATATATGTCCACAGAGATCACTACCATTGACGTAAATGATACCCTTTCAAACGTGGCTGATAGTTTCATGAAATCCCGGTTTAGAAGATTTCCTATCTTAGAAGGAGGCAAACTAGTGGGACAAATCAGCCGACGAGATGTATTGCGTGCCATTCATCAACTCTCAAATGAGGAACAATCATCATGAAAATATTTCGGATTTTTATTTTATCTGGACTATTGTTAGCAAGCTCAAGTGATGCCTTATCAAAAGCATCCGCTGCAATGAAAGCGGGGATGTATAAAGAAGCTTTAGGCCATATTTCTGTTTCTCAACAAAGTGATATGACCAATCCAGATATCTACCGCATGAAAGCTTTACTTCATGAAGCCTTGGATGAACCCTATCATGCGTTGATAGCATGGCAATATTGCTTAAAATATTCTAAAAATGAAAATTTAAGTAGTGAAGCCAAGGTGCACATCCAAAGCTTGAGCCAGGAATGATAAAACCATTTATTTCTATTTCAATAATTTTCTTATTTGCTTCCTGCTGGAACGGCCCCGCTGTGAATGAGAGTTATGATTTTACCACTGTGAGTTACATCAAAATTATCCCAGTAAATGATCATGCCCATATTTCCGGCTCTGGTGAAATGGTTGAAACTAGTCTTTCCCATAGTTTCCTGAAATATGGATTTAATGTAAATGAATTATCAAGTGATTTTCCCACAATAACCCTTGGACATGGAGGAAAAACCCTTGAACTCTCTTGCATTATTACGGAATTCACTGATTCAGAAATAATTATTGTTCCCTATCGATACGAAGACCATGGTTCTACCACCACAACTGTGAGCCAATCTGCTTCTGCCGATGCAGATACAGATAATGCAAAAACATCATCATCCACAACTACCAAAACTGATGGTGGCGCCATTTCTTCTGGGAGTAAAGTGAATTATACAAGTGCAAGAGTCGGGATTATACTCAAAATGATTGATGCAGATTCTGAAGCATTAGTGTGGTCCAATTCCTATTGGTACAGTAGTCTTGAACTCCACCGCGCCATGGAAATCTGTGTTAGGAATGGAGTGAATCAGATGAGGAAGTTGTTTCAATAATTATCTAAATTCCTTTATAAATTCATATCCACTCGATATGGAAATTTTGCTTTTATACTACCCTTATTTTATCTGCTTTTAAAAGAAAACTTTGCAATGGATTCCAACATCTTTAGATGCGGTTTATATAAAATTCTTGAATGATAAATAATCAAAATAAACTCCGCCGGGACTTAGGCCCTCTTTCTGGATATGCCACCATAATTGGAATTTTGGTGGGTGCGGGCATATTCAGGGTTACGGGTGAAGCCGGTGCTGTTGCCGGATCTTCTGTTCCTTTGGCTTATCTCCTTTTTGCACCTATAATTATTTGCACTGCCATGACGTATAGTGTATTTGTTTCAACACCTCTGGGCAATCGTCCTGGAGGCGCCTACATTCATATTTCCAGAACATTCAAAAGTTATTATCTGGGATTTATTGCCATGTGGATGAAACTCCTTGCCTTCATTGGTGCCATTGCTTTCATGTCTACAAGTTTTGGGGAATATTTGACTTATTTTTATCCTACCGCAGATCCAAAAGTTTGGGCTTCGATCGCACTCATTTTTTTCTATGGTATAAATTTGGTTGGCATCAAACACTATGGTCAAATACAAACTTTCATGTTGGGGGTTTTAATTATCAGCATTCTGGTATTGGTCCTTCCTGGTTTATTTGCTGTTAATCTTTCATATTATGACCCGATTTTACCCAAAGGAATTAGCGGACTCATAAAAGCTATGCCCATGTTATTTTTCAGTTATGCTGGATTCGAGACTCTCTCCCAGATTGCGGGTGAAACGAAAGACCCCACTCAAACATTGCCTATGATCTTTATTCGCGGTGTTTTGATTTCGGTTGTGATTTTTGTGCTCATGTCATTTGTTGCTTTTGGTGTACTTCCGGCTGAATCCCTGGCAACATCACAGTCTGCCATGGCGGATGCTGCAGGTGTATATTTACCAAAATGGGGATCGGGTATTGTCGCCATTGGCGCTATGAGTGCTTTCTTAACCAGTATCAATGGGTCCATCCTTGTACCTTCCAGGATGTTTTTTGTGTTTAGCGAAGACCGACTTATGCCACCAATTTTATCAAAAATTCATCCCACCTGGCGAACACCTTATATTAGTTTAATCATTAGCGCTGTGATTTGTATTGCACTCATCTGGTCAAAATCTGCAATCTTCTTGCTGAATACAGGATTGGTTGGAATTTTCATTATTTATCTGATCCAGGGTATTGCATTAATTAGCCTTCCCTATGTAAACCCATCATTGTATGAATCTGCTAATTTTAAGCCACCAATCCCTGCCATTTGGCTCATGGGTGGAATTGTTATACTCACCATGGGATATTTTACATTCATAACTCTTCCCAATGTATTTCTTTGGGTTTTGATTGGAGGACTTATTGGGACTGGGATCTATTGGATGGGGCTATCTCTAGGGAAAAAAGAAGGATTCGATTATGAAGCAAGGATGAATCAAGACCTTATTGAGGAAATAGAATAATAATGACATTCATAAAAACAATTGATATTGATCAAGCTGATGGGATTGTCAAAAATGAATACGATAAAGGGATTCGGCGATCAGGACGTGTTTTTAATATTTTAAAGATTATGAGCCAAAGTCCAGCTGCATTGAAAGAATCTATGCGACTGTATCTCGCGATCATGTTTGGCGAATCAAAACTATCCCGGGCACAGCGAGAAATGATTGCCACAGTCGTTTCTCAAGTGAATCATTGCAAATACTGAATCGAAGCCCACGGGAATGACTTCCGGGATGAAGTCGGTAATAAGGAATTAGCTGCGCAATTAAAGAAAGATTGGAAAAAGGCAGATCTATCTACGAGAGATAAAGCACTTTGTGCCTGGGCAGAAAAATTGACTCTGTCGCCAGCCGATATGCAAAAATTAGATATTGATGCCCTTACGGAAATTGGATTTTCTGAAGATGCAATTAGCGATGCAGCTCAAGTTGTTTCCTATTTTAATTATATCAACCGGATAGCAGAAGGATTAGGCGTTGACCTTGAAAATGAAATGAAATAATGTCTGGTTCCAAAATTCAAACTGCTGAAATTGTTCTCCCATCTGGGAATATAAATGAAACCGTATCATTTTTTTCGGAGGAACTGGGATTTCAATTAGAATCAATTTATCCGGCGGATGATCCTATTGAAGCTATAATGTATGGATTTGGATTAAGAATCCATTTCAAAAAGGATGATTCAATTCATTCTGGAACCATTTCTATTACCGGGCCCAAGTCCAAAAATTTAACAGCACCAAATGGAACTTTAATCCAGTTTCATGAGCCAAATGGTTCCTATATCCTTCCAGAAGGAAATCAATCCGTCCAATATTCAAAATTGATGGAAGGCCAATGGAAAATCGGCCGGGCCGGAATGGAATATCGAGACCTCATCCCGGATCGATACGGCGGACGATTTATTGCATCTCATATCAGAATTCTAAAAGCAGGGCTTGTCTCGGATTATGTCCATTTTCATAAAGTCCGCTTTCAAATGATCTTTTGTAATAAAGGCTGGGCAAAATTGGTTTATGAAGATCAAGGCAGTCCATTTATTCTTCAAGCGGGTGACTGCGTGCTGCAACCACCTGAAATCCGACATCAGGTACTTGAAAATTCGGATGGATTTGAAGTAGTGGAGATAAGTTCACCAGCAAGTCACATGACCTGTACCGATCCTAAGTTGGATCTTCCTACTGGTGAAACAAAACCTGATCGAAATTATAATGGACAAAATTTTATCCATCATATTGCGAAAAAGGCAAAATGGCGTCCGTGCCGATATCCAGGATTTGAAAAACAGGATTTTGGATTTTACTCGGCTACTAATAGATTAGCCCGTGTTTCAGTAGTGAGATCTCGAAAACAAAATAAATCAATTTTAGGAACTCAAAATGGAGAATTCCATTTTATTTTTCTTATAAGCGGAATGATGACCTTGCAAATGGATCAAAAAAATACTTTTTTACTACATACAGGTGACTCAATTACAATTCCTGGTGGTATGGATTATTCAATGATTGAATGTCCAAAAGACTCAAAATTCTTGGAAATACAAATTTGAGAAATCCTTCTAAAAACCGAATAATAAAATCCTAAGAAAAATATTCCTCCATTTTTTAAAAAACCACTATAATTCATTCTTGATAGAGAGGTTATTGGTATGTCTGTTTCAAAATATTAGAATTGGCAACTTTTATTGTTAATCAATTACATGATCATTAATGCCTTGGCTATACCTGGGAATGAATGTTTTTACGATGAGAATGAAAACAGAGAACCGTTTCACATAATCTAAAAGAAAAAATTATTTTTTCGATTCTTTGATTTGAATCCCCAGTTCGTCCAATTGGTTGGCGCTCACATTGTTTGGACTTTCATCCATGAGAGATGTTGCTGATGTAGTTTTGGGAAAAGCGATTACATCACGAATATTTTCAGTTCCAGCTAAGAGCATAACTAACCGATCAAACCCAAAAGCGATGCCACCGTGGGGTGGTGCGCCATAGGTCAAGGCTTCTACTAAGAATCCAAATTTTTCAACTGCTTCTTTATGGCTTAATCCTAATAAAGAGAAGACTTTTTCTTGAACTTTTGGTGAATGAATTCTAATGGAACCACCGGCAATCTCATATCCGTTTAAGGTTAAATCATAGCCACGACTCAAAGTTTTGGATGGATCAGAATCTAACATTTCAATATCTGACTCTCTCGGTGCTGTAAACGGATGATGCATGGCAATAAAACGATCATCATCTTTGTCATATTCAAACATAGGAAATTCTGTAACCCAAACCGGTTTGAAATCATCTTTGTTTGTTAAGGCTTCACGTTTCGCTATTTCCACACGGAGATGTCCTAATGCATTGAGGGTAACCGAAGAATCATCACCAATGATGAATAAAATATCTCCATTTTTTACACTCAATTTTTTAAACATGGTTTTCTGAAGATTTTCGGAGAAAAATTTGGAAATTCCGCCGATGAATGCGCTCTTTTCCCCTTTCATCCATGCCAAACCTTTCGCCTTGTATTTTTTGACATAATCTGTTAATTCATCAATATTTTTTCTGGAATATTTGGCACCACCTTCTACAATGATTCCCTTCACTTTTTCAACTGATTTAAATGCATTGAAATCAGAAGCATCAGTGAAATCTTTAACATTTTGGAGCTGCATCCCATAACGGAGATCCGGTTTATCAGAGCCATAAGTTTCCATGGCGTCTGCATAAGTTAGTCTTGGGAAAGGATTTGGTAGATCAATACCACGTACTGTTTTAAATACATGGCGAGTCAACCCTTCCATATTAGCAAAAATATCTTCCTCATCAATGAATGACATTTCAATATCTATCTGAGTGAATTCAGGCTGGCGGTCAGCACGAAGGTCTTCATCTCTGAAACATTTTACAATTTGGAAATACCTGTCATAGTTAGCAATCATAAGAATCTGTTTATAGATCTGGGGCGACTGGGGCAATGCATAAAATTTGCCTTGATGAATCCGACTGGGGACTAAATAATCCCGGGCACCTTCCGGTGTAGATTTCATCAAAACTGGCGTTTCAATTTCTAAAAATTCCAATCTGGATAAATAGCTTCGGACGGCTTGATAGGTTTCATGGCGGATAAGTATATTTTTCTGGAGTTCTTCCATTCTAAGCTCAAGATAACGATATTTAAGTCGAAGGTTTTCCTCCGCCTTATCTCTATCGGACAGTACGAATGGAAGTGGCGTTGCTTCATTTAACATCACGTATTCTGAAACTAGAACTTCAATTTCGCCTGTATCCATATTTGGATTTACAGCAGATTCCGCACGATCTCTTACTGTTCCTTGAATGGAAAGCACATCTTCCATGGATAATTTTTTTACTATTTCAAAATCACCAGAGAATGAATCCGCATCAAAGATGATCTGTGTTTTGCCGTAACGGTCACGGAGGTCTACAAAAACCACCTGTCCATGGAGCCTAACTGAATTGACCCAACCATTTAGATTAATTGTTACACCAACATTGGATTTCCGAAGTTGTCCGCAGGTATGAGACCTTTTATACATATCTGAATTTATTAGATTTTTTTATATTTAGTTCATAAACAAAAAACTCGAAACAATAATCGTTTCGAGTTTCTCATTTCATTTTTCAAATTTTAAAAAGGATTATCTTTTGGAAACCTGTATGCGGTTTATGGCACGCATTAAAGAAGCTTCAATTCGAGCTTCATCCATTTCTGAATCTTTCTCAGATTTTCGTCGAGTAGCTCGCTCTAAAGATTTTTCTGCACGATTCGCATCAATTTCTGATACTGTCTCCACCGATTCAACCAAAAGTTTCACCTTATCTTTCATGATCTCTGCAAATCCACCACTTGTTGCCAAAAATTCATCTTTACCTTTTCGTGTAACTTTGATTTCTCCAACAGTTAAGGCAATGATACCTTCGCGATGATTTGCCATAACCCCAAATGAACCATCTAATCCAGAACAGCGTAAATAACTCACTTGTCCTTGATCAAGTTTACGAATCGGCGTTACAATTTCAAGTTGGAATTCACTCATTAGGTGGCAGATTTCTTATGCTTTTCGAAAGCTTCATCCAAAGTGCCAACATAGGCGAATGTATTTTCAGATAATTCATCAGCATCACCATTCAGGATTGCTTCAAAACCTGAAACTGTATCTTCTAGACTCACATATCGGCCAGGTGTTCCGGTGAATTGTTCAGCCACAAAGAAAGGTTGGGACATGAATTTTTGGATCTTACGTGCTCGTGCAACTATGATCTTATCATCATCGGATAACTCGTCCATACCAAGAATAGCGATAATATCCTGTAGATCTTTGTACTGCTGGAGCACGGATTGTACTTGACGTGCCACACCATAATGACGCTCACCAATAATTCGTGGATCAAGAATTCTTGATGTTGAGGCAAGAGGATCCACAGCAGGATAAATTCCCAATTCTGCAATTTTTCGTTCAAGAACCGATGTGGCATCCAAGTGGGCAAATGCTGTTGCCGGTGCCGGGTCTGTCAAGTCATCCGCAGGCACATAAACAGCCTGAACTGATGTAATTGAACCTTTTTTTGTTGAAGTGATTCTCTCCTGTAAATCTCCCATTTCAGTAGACAAGGTTGGCTGATAACCCACTGCAGATGGCATACGACCCAGCAGTGCAGACACTTCCGATCCAGCCTGTGTGAAACGGAAAATATTATCAATAAATAAGAGAACATCACGGCCTTCTTCGTCCCGGAAATATTCTGCCATTGCCAAACCACTTAATCCTACACGAAGACGTGCTCCTGGCGGTTCATTCATTTGGCCAAAAACCATGGTTGTTTTATCAATCACACCGGATTCGGTCATTTCGTTGTAAAGGTCATTCCCTTCCCGTGTTCGCTCACCTACACCGGCGAATACGGAAAAGCCACCATGTTCGGTAGCAATATTCCGGATCAATTCTTGAATCAACACTGTTTTACCAACACCTGCACCACCGAATAATCCAGTTTTACCGCCTTTTGTATAAGGCTCCATGAGATCCACAACTTTGATACCTGTTACAAGTGGTTCTGTTGATGTTGAAAGATCTTCGTGATTCGGAGCTGACCGGTGAATTGGATATTTCTTTTCTGTGACACATTCACCTTTTTGGTCAATTGTATTTCCCAGAACGTCAAATAAACGACCTAATGTATTTTGGCCTACAGGTACCGATATGGGCAATCCCGTATCTTCAGTAACATGACCGCGAACCAGTCCGTCTGTGGAATCCATGGCCACTGTACGAACAACGCCTTCCCCTAGATGCTGCGCAACTTCCAGAACCAAGGTTCCGTTTTCTCCACGATCTACATTTAATGCATTATAAATATCAGGGAGATGGCCATCTTCAAAAACGACGTCAACCACTGCACCCATTACTTGTGAGATTTTTCCATTCATTGACATAAAATGGTTTCCTTTTAAGGTTAAGCTAAAGCCTCTGCACCACTAACAATCTCAAGCATTTCTGTAGTAATTGCAGCTTGGCGGGCTTTATTGAATTCTAACGTTAAGTCCTTGATCATATCCTGAGCATTTGTGGTGGCATTTTCCATGGACAACATCCTGGCTGCCTGCTCACTGGCATACGATTCAAGTAAATATTTCCACATCTGTACATTCAGATGTCGTGGAATCAATGATGATACCAACTCTTCTTTGGATGGCTCATATAAGCGATCGTGAGTCATACCATTTTTTTCTTCATATATAAAGGGAAGCAGTACTTCAGATTTAACTTCTTGTTGCCCTACATTAATGAAATAATTATATACCACATGAATCTCATCCACCCTACCACTGGTGAAATGTTCAATAATACTTCGGCCGATAGTTATGGCACTGTTAATTTCCATATCCGCCCAGAAATCAACATGACTTGCAATAATATTGTATTCGCGACGCTTGAAATGATCACGGGCCTTTTTCCCGATGCAGAATAGATCCACTTTTTCTTTGCCAAAAGAATCAATTTCTTTTTGTGCAACTTTCAGCAAGTTGGTATTGAAAGCTCCAGCCAATCCACGATCCGCAGAAACAACCACATAAGCTTTTCGCTTTACATCCCGAAATTCGAGTAATGGAAGTGAATCTCGATCAATATCTGGTAATAAATGCTGGATTACCTCTGCCAATGAATTACTATAGGGGCGGGATTCTTCCATTCGTTCTTGAGCACGGCGCATCTTGGCAGCCGCCACCATTTTCATGGCTTTGGTCACCTTTTGTATGCTTTTCACCGATTTTATTCGGTCTCGAATGTCTTTCAGGTTAGCCATAAATTATTCAGCGTTGAATCCTGCTTTGTAGTCTACAATTGCTTTCTCAAGCATACTTACATTTTCATCAGTAATCTTACCCTCATTCACAATTGAAGCAAATGAATCTGCTGCATTAGCATCCAAGTATTCCAACAATCCTGTTTCAAAGTCTGAAACTTTCTCCGCTGGAACGTCATCCAGGTGTCCTTTGGAAGCAGCAAAAATAATAGCCACCTGTTTTTCAACATCCATGGGGACATACTGATTTTGTTTTAAGATTTCAACCATCCGTTCACCCCGGGTCAATTGAGCCAAGGTTACTTTATCCAAATCAGATCCGAATTTTGCAAATGCTTCCAATTCACGGTATTGTGCCAAATCCAAACGGAGTGTCCCCGCAACAGATTTCATCGCTTTAATCTGTGCATTCCCCCCTACACGTGAAACAGAAAGACCCACATCAATAGCCGGGCGAATTCCGGAATTAAATAAGTTTGTTTCCAAATAGATCTGTCCATCAGTAATAGAGATTACGTTAGTGGGAATGTATGCAGAAACATCACCTTCTTGAGTTTCAATGATGGGCAATGCTGTCAAGGATCCACCACCCAAATCATCCGATAATTTGGATGCGCGTTCTAGTAAACGACTATGGAGATAAAAAACGTCACCCGGAAATGCTTCACGTCCCGGTGGCCGTCTAAGAACCAAAGACATCTGGCGATAGGCAACAGCCTGTTTTGAAAGATCATCATAAATGATTAAGGCGTGTTTACCATTATCACGAAAATATTCGCCCATCGCTGCACCAGAATAAGGAGCAATGTATTGTGTCGGTGCCGGATCAGATGCATTTGCTGCCACAACGGTTGTGTACTCCAAGGCTCCATTTGCTTCCAACTCTTGAACGAGCGCAGCAACTGTTGATGCTTTTTGTCCAATCGCTACATAAATACAGTAAACGGGTTTTTCTGTTTTATGGGTGTAAGCTTGGTTGATGATGGCATCAATGGCAACAGCCGTTTTTCCCGTTTGACGGTCGCCAATAATCAGCTCACGCTGGCCGCGACCAATGGGAATCATACTATCCACAGCTTTAATACCAGTTTGCAATGGTTCAGTCACAGGTTGACGAGCCATGACACCCAACGCTTTCCGTTCAATAGGAAGTGAATGTGGGGTATCAATCGGACCTTTACCATCAATGGACTGCCCCAAGGGATTAACCACGCGACCAAGCATAGCTGGACCAACAGGAACCTCCACCACGCGGCCAGTCCGTTTTGCTAAATCACCTTCTTTCACCAATCGTGTTTCGCCAAAAAGCACGAGACCCACATTGTCTTCTTCAAGGTTCAATGCCATCCCGTACACGCTATTTGGTAACTCTACCAGTTCCGAACTCATTACATTTTCGAGACCGGAGACACGAGCAACACCGTCACCCACTTCAATCACTTCTCCAACCTCAGCTACATCAACCGCACCATCGAAATTCTCGATTTGTTCGCGAAGTAGGCGGGTTAATTGATCAGTTTGTATATCCATAATTTCCTAATTATTTTACTATTGCAGCAGTTCCGCTCGGAGCGTTTGCAATTGATTTCGGACAGTTGCGTCCAAGAATGTATTTTCGATTCTAAGTCTGATCCCGCCAATTAAAGAAGCATCCACATTTAAAGACAGGTCAGTATCTTTACCAAGTATCTGATCCAGCGATGATTTCAAGGAAGATTTTTCATCTTCAGTGATATCACTAGCCAGAGTGCCTTTCACGGAAATGATATTTTTCCCTTCTTTATATCGATGGTTAAACAGATTGATTACATCCTGCAAAATAGTGGTAGGCTGCCTCCCTTGGATATGGGACAGCAGTTCGCCTACCAACGGATGACTTGAATCACCCAGCACATTATTCAGGATGGTGGTTTTATTCTCGCCAGAGATTCGTTTTGATTGAATAAACACACGAAATTGAGAATCTGTTTTCACCAAGATGTTCAATGTGTTTAATCCACGATGAACTGAATCCAATATATTATTCTGTTCTGAGACCGAATATAGTGCATTGGCAAGACGTTTTGTGGTTTGTTTACGCGTCATTATCCTTTTAGATGCTGAATGGAGTCTTCAATTAAAGCTTGATTATCTTCTTTGGACAGATTCTTTTTAATGACCTTTTCAGCAACCATCATAGTCAAACTCACCACTTCCTGGCGAATTTCATGAATGGCTTTATCTTTTTCAACATTGATTTGTTTTTGAGCGTCTTCACGAATTTTATTCGCATCTTCACCCGCCTGAACCATAATATCAGCCTTAATCTTTTCAGCTGCTGATTTCGCTTCTACACGAATAGTTTGAGCTTCAGATCGGGCTTTAGCCATAATCTCTTCAGATTCAGCGTTGAGCCGTTCTAATTCTGTTTTGGCTTTTTCAGCATCTTCCAAGGAAGATTTGATGGTCTTTTCCCTCGATTCCAATGCAGTAAGCAGAGGCTTCCAGGCAAACTTTGCCAAAACATAGAACAGGATCAAAAAGGTCAGGATCGTCCAAATGAACAGACCCGGATCTAATTGGACTAACGGGTTCGGAGTACTCGCGCCCCCATGAGCCTCTGTAGACTCATGGAGATCATCGCCTCCGGGAATTCCCCAAATTTGATCCATAATTATTTACGGTTATTGATTAAAGAATCAGCATTAAAAAAGTGAACACTTCTGCGAGAATTGCAACACCTTCAAGAAGAAAGAGTGGCAAGTTCACGGCACCAGTGATCTTATCAGCGGCTTCCGGCTGACGGGCGATACCTTCTGCTGCTGCTGCTGCAAAACGGCCAATCCCAAGTCCTGCTCCAATGACTGTGAGCCCTAATCCTATGGGTACAAATACAGTTGCTTCCATTGTTTATATCCTTTTTTTATTAATGATGAACATTAATTGCCATCCCAACAAATACAGATGTAAGTAAGGTAAATACATATGCCTGTACAAGAACGACAATAATTTCGAGTGCTGAAATAGCGACAGAAATAGGGATGGCGACAAATGCCACACCAACTCCTGCTATTGTACTATTAAACATTTCGCCAAAAATGGCCATGAGAGATAAAAGTGCCAACAGTGCAATATGCCCACCTGTCATGTTGGCTGCCAAACGCATGGTTAGGGCAAATGGCTTTACAAAAAGACCCATTAATTCAATGGGGATCAGAATTATATATACGGGCCATGCCAACCCGTGTGGCGCCAAATTTTTCCAATGATTAATAAAACCGTGAGCCATCGTTCCCGCTACCATGATTGAAAAAAAGGTGATTGTTGCCAATCCGGATGTTACATTGAAGTTTCCTGTGGCTGTAACACCACCATGAAGCAAACCATTAATAAAGTTATCACCATGTAATTCTGCGCTCCATAGTGGACTTGTTTCTGCAGGAATATTTAAAACAAATCTATTGACAGCACCAACTAAATCAAAAATGGGTATCATACCAATCCCATTTGCAAATAAAATGAAAAAGAAAAATGTAAGAACAAGCGGAGTCCAAGTCATGACCCATTTTGGTCCTACATTTGGCTTAACAATGGAATCTCGAATGAATTGGACAATGGCTTCAATACCATTCATCCATCCTGAGGGTGCAGCCTTGTTACTGGATAAAAATTTTCTAACAGGGATAATAACAGCGACCCCAACTAATAAAGCTACAATCCATAACATGAAAACATGTTTAGTTACAGACATGGAATACAAAATATTATACATACCATGGCCCTTTTCTATCCCAAATAAATCTGGAAAATAGATTATAGGATGAAATTCTTTTAGGATTGGGGTATAAGTATTTGAAACATGGTGGATAATGTTTGGTCCAACCTGTTCCATCACACTTTGAGAGGCATGCCCGGTTTCAACTGCACTCATACTGCTATTGATTCAATTCGGTTTAGATTTATTTTACTTCGAAATGTCTTTTACAATGACCGCTTCCAGTGCGTGTAGCCCTAGAAAAAAGCCCGCAAAACTACACATGAATGATATAGGCTCAAAAGAATATAGTTTAAAAATAATGAAAATTGTTGCACCATAATAAACCATCTTAATCACAAATCCGATTGCGATGGTTTTTGTGACAAGTTTTGCATCTTTTTTGGATGCACCCAATACAAAATACATTGTTGCTGTCCCAGCCAATACTGGCAGTACCCATCCAAAAAATAATTCGATTTGATATTCTGGATAAAATCCCGCTGCCAGTCCAAGAATACCTACGGAAACGATTAAACCATAAATGAACAATTTCAACGTTTACGTATCCAAATCGTTTTTGCTAAGTGATAAAAACCGGTAATCAATCCAATACTCAATCCTACTAAAATACCAATTGGTTTTGTTCCTCTTGAAGAATCGATATACCAGCCCAATAATGTAAAAATCAGAACAGAAGCTAAAAGTGTATAAGATGCAGATGCGGCTGGTCCTGATTTTTTTACAATATTCTGAAAATATTCAATTGACCGCCCCAGATCAAAACCAGATCCGCCTTTAGGATCGGTCATTGCTATGAGTTGGAATTTTCTGAATCATGACCCACAATATCGCACTTCCCTTCAAACTGAGCGCCATCTTCAATGAGCAATTTCCTATAAACAATATCCCCCTTCAGGGTACATTTTTTCCCAAGAATTACCTGACCTCCAGCTGCAATATCACCTTCAACAGTACCACCGATTCGAATATGGCTTCCTGATATGTTACCCTGAACCAAAGCGTTTTGTGCAACACGAACAGGACCATCTGTTATAACATCCCCATGAACCTGACCATAAATAATAATCCCTTCTCGGAGTTTTACCGGTCCATCAATCTTAGCATCAGCGCCAATCATAGTATGAACATTTTGAAAATTGATCTTACTCATGGAGAGAAGTTAAATCTGTTGCACGGTATTCTGGGAAATAGATCAATGGGTCCATAGCAACAAATTTCTGCCAGACTTCAAAATGTAAATGTGGACCAGAAGATACACCTGTATTTCCAACAAGGCCGATTACTTCACCACGAGTTACAGTGTCTAACTGATTTTTAAAATTTTGCTGATTGTGACCATAGTGCGTAAAATAATCATCACCATGATATAAAATGATCATATTTCCGAATTCATAATTCCAACCTGAATAAACAACAACACCGGATGCCGCAGCTAAAATAGGCTCCCCTTCCTTGGCTACAATATCTATACCATGATGCGTCTCTGTGATAAATAACCCAGGTTTCCCAGAACGTTGTGTTACAAACCCCTGGATAGGCGCGACAGATGGAATATTTTCAATAAATGATACCAAATTTCCAACAGTAGAAACGGCATTTGTAATAGAATCGGACACAATAGGACGGTCATCAAAATTCAATTTTGAACCAAGAGAATGACGAATTAATTTATCCATCTGTTTCATCCGTTCAAGATCCCGTGTGAGTTCCAATACTTTGAGCCGTTCTGCGGCAAACTGGTCATGCCGATTCTTGACCTCTGTATAATCTGTCATTTTCGGAACGTAATAAAATAGAATACCAAATACACATGTTAAAAGGACTGCTGCTGAAAAGAGTACCACCTGAATAGTTGTTTTGGATAAATGAAAAGATTTGGAGCTGGATTCATCATCCGGGATAAACATGATAGTGTATTTTTCCGGTTTCATGGGATGGTCAGGAGATAGAATTGATCAGGTCAAGAATTCGTTCAAGGTCGTCATCAGAAAAATATAGAATTTCAATAGCACCACCTTTTTTCCCTGGTTTCAGAGTCACTTTAGTACCCAAAACTTCTATCAATTGATTTTCAAGTGTCTGAATTTGACCGGACTTTTTGGAGAAAATAATCTTTTTCCTTTTTGGTAAACCAGTTGATGCCTTCACTAACGCCTCTGCACCTCGTACACTCAGATTCTTATTCAAGATCGCCTTCCATATCTTATTCATAGCCGGCCCGGTTTTTGCCTGAAGAATTGCTCGGGCATGTCCCGCAGATATATCACCTTTTCTTAAACTCTTTCTAATGTCTGGCGGTAATTTCAATAATCGAAGTGAATTAGAAATAGTAACTCGTTTCTTCCCAACGGCTTTTGCAATAGCTATGTGAGACATTTCAAATTTTGAATTCAATACAGCATATGCTTCTGATTCTTCCAACGGATTCAGGTCTTCCCGCTGAATATTTTCAATCAATGCCATTTCCATCATTTCAGCATCATCTTTAACGGTAATCACATATGCAGGTATGGTTCTTTTTCTGCATTTTTTCGATGCGCGCCAACGACGCTCACCAGCAACTAATTCATAACCATCTTCAGTAATCCGAACTGTAACTGGGGTTACTACACCTTTTTCTTTGATTGATGCAGCTAATTCTTCCAAGGCTAGTTCATAAAAGTCCCTGCGGGGCTGGTTTGGGTTCGGACGGATTTCTTTTAATGGAATCTCTGTCACACCCGGTTTTGTAGCGACTGGCTTATTGCCTGGTTTTTTCTTCTGTTCTGCTTCCGGGCGAATCAGGGCTTCCAAGCCTTTTCCTAATCTATTAACTGACACGTTGGAGTATTTCCTCTGTCAAACTCATATAATTTCTGGCACCGGTTGAATTAGCATCATATAAAAGGGCTGGTTTTCCAAAACTCGGTGCCTCACTTAATCGGACATTACGATGAATGAATGTTTTAAACAATTTATCCTTAAAAAAACCATTTACTTCTTTTACCACTTGTTTGGATAAGTTCAATCGGCTATCATACATGGTCATTAAGATACCAGCGATCCCCAATTTTTTATTTAAATGACGTTGTACCAACCGAACTGTATTTAACAATTGACCCAACCCTTCCAAGGCAAAATATTCGCATTGAATTGGGATTACCAGTGCATCGGATGCAGTAAGCGCATTGATCGTCAGTAGACCCAGTGATGGCGGACAATCAATAATAATAATTTCATAACTTTTCTTAATTTTTTTCAGCACTTTCTTGAGCTGATATTCCCGGGCCATAATGCTTACAAGTTCGATCTCGGCCCCTACAAGGTCGTTAGTTGAAGACACAATATCCAAATGTGAAAAAGATGTTTTGGTAATGGTATCTTTGATTCCATCACCTTTTATTAGTACATCATAAATTGACCCATTTGTCTTTTCGAAAAGATCCGACAATCCTGTGGTTGCATTAGATTGGGGATCTAAATCTATGAGAAGTGTACGAACCTCTGAAACTGCCATACTCAATGCGACATTGACTGCAGATGTGGTCTTTCCCACACCTCCTTTTTGATTTGTGAATGCTAATACGGTAGCCATAATAAATATGAAAAATTCGGGCAAGCAATTTAAGGTTGGATTCAGATTCGTTTGAGTGGTTTTTAGCAAGAAAGTGCGACAATGTTCACTCATTATTAATAATACATTTAGAGGCGGGTAACAATTTGTGTTGATAATAACTTTTTCGCATCGGATCTTTACCCGTCTTTTTAGTATTTCGGAGGTAGGATCTTTAATCTAAAAAACCATTCTATATTTATCTTAAATTTAGAATTCAATAATCAAAGAAATTTTAGACTAAAATAATGAAAGCACTTGTAAAAAAATCTCCCCAGCGTGGGATATGGATGGAAGATGTCCCCATCCCAAATTGCAGCACCAATGATGTAAAGATCAGAATTACCCACACCGCCATTTGTGGAACAGACCTGCATATTTATAAATGGGATGAATGGGCACAACGTACTTTGGAACTCCCACTCATTACTGGACATGAATTTTGCGGCATTATTGAAGATATTGGTCCCGGTGTGACACATTATAAACCAGGAGATCGCGTTTCCGGTGAAGGACATATTACCTGTGGCTATTGTAGAAACTGCCGAGCCGGAAAAACCCATCTATGCCATAAAACAATCGGTGTCGGGATTCATCGCGACGGTGCATTCGCCGAATATTTGGTCATCCCGGAATCCAATGTATGGCCGGTTCATGAAGATATCCCATCCCAAGTTGCTGCATTTTTTGATCCCTATGGAAATGCAGCCCACACAGTTCTCTCTTATGAAATGGTAGGAGAAGATGTGCTCATCACAGGGGCAGGTCCCATCGGAATTATGGCTGTGGCTATTTGCAATTTTGTTGGGGCCAGAAATGTAGTCATCACCGATGTAAATGAATATCGTCTCGACCTTGCCCAAAAAATGGGAGCATCACGTACCATTAATGTTTCGAAGGAATCTATTTCGGATTGTTACTCGGAATTAAATATGACTAGTGGCTTCGATATTGGATTGGAAATGTCAGGAAACCCGAATGCATTCAAAAGTATGCTAGAGAACATATATCATGGAGGCCGAATTGCTTTACTTGGTCTACTTCCCGAATCCACTCAAATCAATTGGGATGACATTATTTTTAAAGGTCTCCATGTAAAGGGGATATATGGACGTGAAATGTATGAAACCTGGTATAAAATGACCCAAATGCTCCGAAGTGGTTTGGATATATCACCGGTTCTTACTCATGAATTATCCGTAGATGATTTCCAAGACGGTTTCGATATTATGGAATCGGGAAATTGCGGAAAAATTGTCTTTGAATGGTGAAACCATTGAAACGCAAAATTGCAGAGACTCCAAAGGAAAAAATAAATACCTTAGCTTGATTGCATTATTGCTTTAATACAATATGACAACTACAAAAAATCATTATACTGAAATTCTTTCTCAAATTGAATCGGAGGGACTTTATAAACAAGAACGAACCATCTCCACACCACAGGGGGTCGAAATTGCCACGGATAGTGGTGGTGATGTTTTAAATTTTTGCGCCAACAATTATCTGGGACTCGCCAACCATCCGGACATTATTTCTGCGGCTAAGCAAGCTTTGGATGACCATGGTTTTGGAATGGCATCGGTTCGATTTATCTGCGGAACACAGAATCTTCATAAAGAATTAGAATCAAAAGTTTCTAACTTTTTCGGAACGGATGATACCATTCTTTATACTTCTTGCTTCGATGCCAACGGTGGTCTTTTTGAAACTATCCTTGGACCGGAAGATGCCATCATTTCCGATTCTTTAAATCATGCATCCATTATTGATGGAGTCCGCCTTTGCAAGGCTCAACGATACCGCTACGCCAATAGTGATATGGCTAACCTGGAAGAAAAATTGAAGCAATCTCAAAGTGCACGATTAAGATTGATAGCCACGGACGGTGTTTTTTCCATGGATGGCTATATCGCCAAATTGGATGAGATCACAACGCTGGCAGAAAAATACAATGCCATGGTTATGGTGGATGATAGCCATGCTACTGGGTTTATAGGAAAATCCGGTCGCGGTTCTGCAGAACATTGTGGTGTAATGGATAAGATCGATATTTTCACTTCAACGTTAGGAAAAGCCCTAGGGGGCGCTTCCGGGGGATTCACAACGGGGCGACAAGAGATTATTAATTTATTACGGCAACGATCTCGCCCCTATTTATTTTCGAATACAGTGGCACCATCCATAGTAGCCGCAGGCACCAAAGTGTTTGAAATGCTGTCCGCTACCACAGAGCTTCGGGATAAATTGGAAGAAAATACTGCATACTTTAGGGCAAAAATGACCGAAACAGGTTTTGATATTTTAAATGGAATTCATCCTATTGTCCCCATCATGTTATATGATGCAGTTTTAGCCCAAAACATGGCGGCTGAAATGCTAAATGAAGGTATATATGTGATTGGTTTTTATTTTCCTGTAGTCCCAAAAGGGCAAGCACGTATCCGTGTACAGATTTCTGCCGCTATGGAAAAAGATCATCTTGATAAGGCAGTTACTGCCTTCACAAAAGTTGGTAAAAAACTCAATGTAATTTAAAAGTTAATGAAATTATATAAATCACACTACCATCCTTGCCCAAGTTAGAATCCAGAGGGTATATTCACCGGCTTTTTTAACCTTATAATTCACTTTTTTAATGCAAAGTAATTTAACTCCTAGATATCTAATTATTGGTGTCATTCTTGCTTGGGCAATTTTTGCCCTCAAGCCTACCTGGCAATACCAGAACATGACAGCCGATGAGAAAGAAGAACTCCGTATTTCAGGGGACCTTGAAATAATTGAATCTCGAATCATTCGTCAGGGCCTTGATTTAAAAGGCGGTATGTACATCGTTCTGGAAGCAGATATTCCCACTTTGATGGAAAATCTTGCTTCTATGAAGGATGACCGGCTTAAAGGTATTTTGGCAACTGCCAAAGAAAAATCAACTTCTCCAGATCAAGATTTCTTTACAGTATTTGAGAAAGATGTAAAAGCGGACGGTATCAAACTCTCCCGCTATTATCATCAATACGGCGCATCTCTGGATGATATTATGTTGGCCCTGAAAGGAGAGGCGGATGATGCCATAAATCGCGTGTTGGAAATTCTACAGAATCGAGTCGATCAATTCGGTGTGGCTGAACCAACGATCCAGAAACAAGGCAAACATCGCATTGTAGTTGAATTGGCTGGTATCCAAGATTCTGAGAGAGCAAGAGCATTACTCCAAAGTACTGCACTCCTTGAGTTCTATCTTGTAAAAAATGCAGCAGTAACCAATGAAATGATTGCTCAATTGGACGACGTTCTCAAAGAAACAACCGATGAAGCTGAACTGCAAGAATTGGCTGCAGGTGAACAACCTAAAACAGAAGAAAAGCAGCCTGATGCACCCAAAGAGGATGATGGTGCCAAAACTGTATCTGAACTTTTTGGAGAGGCGGAACCAACACCCGGCGACACAGCGGATAATACAGGTACAAATATTTTTGCTGATACGCCTTTCTCCGGTTTATTAGCTGCACTAACCGGTGATATGGGTGTTCAGGACAAGAATGTTTATGCAATTAAAAAATTATTAGAGAAACAGGAAGTTCAGTCCATACTGAAAAGTGCTAATGGACAATTTGCTTTCAGTAACGATGCCCAAACACTCACCGGAACAACTATTCCTGAAAAGTTCTATCGCCTTTATTATTTAGAAAAAACACCGGAACTCACTGGTGGGGTCGTGGATAAAGCTCGTGCCGATCTAGGTACAATTGGTAGCGGATCTGCAGGTCAACCCATTGTATCTCTTTCTATGAATAGTGACGGTTCTAAAACATGGGCTCGCGTTACAGGTGCAAATGTAGGTCAGCGAATTGCTATTGTTCTGGACAAAAAAGTCCATATGGCACCATCTATCCGTGAAAAAATAGCCGGTGGGCGAACCCAGATTGAAGGTTTTGGAAGCATTAATGAAGCAAAAGATCTTGCTATTATTTTACGTGCTGGCGCCCTACCAGCTCCAGTGAATATTATTGAAGAAAGAATTGTAGGACCGAGCCTTGGAGCTGACTCTATTGCACAAGGAACACAGGCTATTATTTTCGGATTAGTGTTAGTACTCATCTTTATGCTGATATACTACAAGATGGCAGGAATTTTGGCTGATTTTGCACTGATATGGAATATTCTTCTTGTTTTAGCTGTGCTGGCTTCACTCCAGGCAACTTTAACTCTTCCAGGCATAGCTGGGCTCATCCTTACTGTTGGAATGTCAATAGATGCAAACGTCATTATTT